>JAWOER010000032.1:0-3029 GCA_046482655.1 Candidatus Delongbacteria bacterium
CAAGGTAGGCCGAGTTCATGGCTTGAGGACCAGCGGATCATCGACGGCCCCGGATACCCAGGGCCGGTCACTGCCGGTTGGGAGCTCGGCCGGATCCAGCTTGGCCGCCCAAGGGAGCGAGAACTCTCGTCCCAACTGCAGAGCCAGGCGGACAGTCTTGATGCTCTTCGTCTCGCGCAAGAGCTCGCGAATAAAAAGGGGACATATATTTCTGGCAATGCCGCCTCTCTACAAAGTTTCAAAAGGCAAGGTTTCTCATTATGTCTATCCGGGTCAGGAGGAGGAAAAGAACAGACTTGCAGCAGAGCTCGGAGGAGAGGATGGTCGCGGTGTGTCTATTCAAAGGTATAAAGGTCTCGGAGAAATGAACCCCGAGCAGTTAAAAGAAACAACTCTCGATCCGAATGGACGGCTGATAAAAAGGATAAATATTGAAGATGCCGTGGAAGCCGACAGGATATTTACAATGCTGATGGGTGACGAGGTTCCGCCAAGGAAAGATTTTATAATTGAAAAATGTCATTTTGCACAAAATATAGATGCATGATCTATATAAAATAAGAAGGGCCGAAGCAGGAGATCTGCCGGATATCGCAAGAGTTTATGCGGATTGTTGGAAAACAACATACAAAGGAATAATCCCCGACAGAAAACTGGACTGGATGAGTTATGAAAAAAGTGCGGAAAAGTGGAAAAATTATTTCTCTGCGGACAGAACTGAAGTATCGAATACCATATTTCTGCTTCGACACAAAAAAGAAACGGTCGGATTCTGCGCCGGCGGAAAAGTAAGAAAGTTTTCTAAAAGGACAGCAGGATATGAGGGCGAGATCAAGGCTGTTTATATTCTGCCGGACCACCAGAGAATGGGATTCGGCACAAAATTTATAAAGAATTTTGAAGAAATGTTTCGGAAAAACAAAATTTTTTCGTATATTATTTGGGTGCTTAAGGATAACAGTTCAAAAGAATTTTACAAAAAGCTCGGCGGTAAACTCTTGGCAACAAAGAATTATGAGATCGGCAACAAAAAACTAAAGGGACTTTGCTTCGGGTTTCAAACAGGGGAGGTTACAGAACCATGAATTTTAAACAAAGAACTATCGATATCATAAAACAAAGAAGGTCCGCCCTGTGTGTCGGACTCGATACAGACCCTGCAAAGATCCCTGATATTTTAAAAAAAGAAAACGATCCGGTTTTAAAGTTTAATAAAGAGATAATAGATGCAACAAAAGAATACGCGGCGGCCTATAAACCCAATCTGGCATTCTATGAGCAGCTCGGCACAAAAGGATTAGATTATTTCGAAAAAACGCTTGAATATATAGGTGATGCCATCCTGAAGATAGCCGATGCCAAAAGAGGTGATATAGGTAATACCTCAAAAAAGTACGCTCAAGCTTTTTTTGAACATTTTAACTGCGATGCCATAACAGTAAGTCCGTACATGGGAGAAGATTCTGTTTCGCCTTTTTTGGAAAGAGAGGATAAAGGTGTTTTTATTCTTGCCTTAACATCCAACAAAGGTTCCCGCGATTTTCAAATGCAGAAAATGGCTGACGGCAGATATTTGTATGAAAAGGTGATCGAACAAATAAACTCATGGAATCAAAAAAATAACTGCGGTCTTGTTGCGGGGGCGACACATCCCGAGATGTTCGAAGGTATAAGAAAACTCGCTCCCCACCTTCCCTTTCTTATACCCGGGATAGGTGCACAGGGAGGAGATCTGGAGAATACTGTAAAGTATGGCTTTGTAAAAGACCATGTCCTTTCTTTTATCAATTCATCAAGAGGTGTAATTTATGCTTCGACAGGGCCCGACTTTGCAGAAAGGGCGGGAGAGGAGGCCAAAAAATTAAGGGACCGTATAAATAACTATCTTTAGAGAAAAAAATGAGCAACCTGAAAAACCTAATAGACAGTAATTTTTTAGAATATGCAAATTATGTCGTCAAAGAAAGAGCGATACCGGATATCCGTGATGGTCTTAAACCCGTTCAGCGCAGGGTGCTTTATTCTATGTTCCGTATGGATGACGGCAGATTTAACAAGGTGGCAAACATAGTCGGCCATACAATGCAGTTCCATCCCCATGGTGATCAGGCTATTACCGATGCACTTGTCGGTTTGGCATCAAAAGAGCTTTTTATAGAAACACAGGGTAACTTTGGTAACATACTTACCGGCGATAATGCTGCTGCAGGCAGATATATAGAGGCAAGATTGACACCTTTGGCGAGAGAAGTGCTTTTTAATAAAGATATTACGAATTTTGCGGATTCTTATGACAGGCGTAATCTTGAACCGGAAGCCCTGCCTGCAAAAATACCCGTTGCCCTCTTGCTCGGTGTTGAGGGGATAGCGGTCGGAATGTCCACAAGGATACTTCCGCATAATTTTAGAGAGGTGCTCAGATCCCAGATTGATTATCTCGAGGGGAAAGAAATAAATTTATTCCCCGATTTTATTCAGGGCGGCATAATAGATGTTACTGAGTATGATGACGGTAACGGCAAAATAAGAGTTCGTGCTCTGATAGATGTCCCCACAGAAAAGAAGCTCGTTATAAGAGAAGTCCCTTTCGGGACCACAACAGAATCCCTGATAGCATCTATAGAAAAAGCTTCGAAGTCGGGAAAGATAAAAATATCTTCGATAAATGATTACACCACTTCAGAGGTTGAGATCGAGATCAACCTGGCAAGGGGCTATAATTCCGAAGATGCGATAGCCGCTCTGTATGCTTTTTCTGAATGTGAAAGGAGCATATCCCTTTCTCTTTTGCTTATCAGAGAAAAAACACCCGTGGTAATGAGCATTACTGATGTTGTAAAAGAAACGACAGACAACCTGGTTGATTACCTTAAACGGGAACTGGAGATAAAACTCGAAAAACTCAATACCAAACTTCATGCAAAAACTCTGGCTCAAATATTTATTGAGGAAAGGATATACAAAAAGATCGAGGAACTTTCAAATTATACTATGATCCTTAACACGGTAAAAGACGCATTCTTACCCTA
>JAWOER010000214.1:0-6220 GCA_046482655.1 Candidatus Delongbacteria bacterium
GGATTTTGTACCTTACTATCAGACAGGCCAGCTTGTAGGTCTATCGAACGGGCTGAGAGGAGCTGCAGAGTATGAAAAACTGGTATCTGAAAAATATAATGTGAATTATTACGGTACTGCAACAAAGGGGCTGTCTTCGTTAACCATGTCCCATCTGGTGATCTTCGGTTTAGTTTTTATTGGTAATATCGTGTATTTCGTCGAAAGAAAAAAAGGAGGTAAAAAATGAATCTGAACGCTTTACTTGACGCTATCTTCCTCAGCGATTTCTTTTCGACATGGATGCCCGTAATTGCAACACTTATGATCATGTCATTTTTATACAGGGATAACCCGCTCTTTAAAATAGGTGAAAATATGTTCATCGGTATTTCACTGGGATATTTTTGGCTGCTTTTATGGGATATTAATGTAAAACCTTTCTTTGTTATGCCTGTAAGAGATATGTTCGTTGAGTTTCACTTAACAGATCTAACGATAATATTCTGGTTCCTGCTCGCCTCTACCATGCTGTTCCGGTTCAGCAGAAAAAAGGCATGGGTGGCGAACTACTATTTTGGTTTTATCTTCGGATATATGGCAGGAATGCAGATACCTATCCAGGTACAGAATATTCTGCTTCAGAGTACTAATCTGATGGTGGATATCGATCAGGGTTCGTTTTATGAAACCACAAAGTGGTTTGTTCTTGTTTTCGGTACATTCTCCGCCCTTATGTATTTCTTTTTCTCAAAACCCCACACCGGACTTTTGGGAAAGACCGCAAGAACAGGTATTGTTATCATGATGGTGTTTTTCGGTGCTGCTTTCGGATCGACCGTTATGGGAAGGGTGTCACTTTTTATAGACAGGGCAATACTGCTTGTGGAAAATCCTACTGCTTCTATAGTTTCCTCGATCATAATAATTATCTTCCTTATCGTATATTTCAAGTTCATTCATAAGGAAAGGGAATTCGACGACGAGAGTATTATTTAACAGGGTCAGGGCAGTTAATTTACTGCCCCTTTTTTTTTGGTATATAAAATTAATCATTGCATTTCTTTGTGATGATATATACTTTAACAAAAAGATCAGGAGATATTTTGAAGATATTGCGGATCGTTTTAATATTTTTTACAGTTTCTGTACTAAGACCGGAATATATCACGGGTGATTTTGTGGAAAATATAGAATTTGCAGATTCAAATGTGAATGAGCTTTCGGAGATCGTTTATAGCGAACAGAGCATTAAGGAAATAATATCTTCGGGCAGGGTCGCGGTAATAAGTTTTTTTGTGCCCGGCTGAAGAGGCTGTATATCTGAAGCAGTTGCGCTTCGAAATATATATACCGATCTTGAGAATGATGGAAATTTATATGTGGTGAATGCCTGTACGAGTAAAGATATGTCCTATGAGGAGCTGAACGGTGACGGATGGAGATATTCAAACAGCATGGATTTGAATTATGCCGTCTCTGATTATGACGATCTCGGCAAAGAAATGCCAATGTTCAGTAATAACGGCATAAATCCCTGTCTTGCCATAATCGGAAAGAACAGCAGACTTGTTTTTCTTCACGAGGATTATATTACAGAAGAAGAGATCAGAACAGAAATTGAAAATGCAATAGCGGATCTTAACGGTCTCAACCAGGTTGAGCGTTTAAAAAATATTTACATAACTGAACTGGCATACGAGACAGATCTTGACAACAAATTCCTGTCACTTTCGGGCGGAGAGATATCTTATGAGATCGTATCCAATTCCTCATCCGGTATCGCAGCTGCCGAAATATCCGGGAACACGCTGATACTGGAAAAAGGCTTTAACACGGGTATAACTGAAATAACCTTAAAAGCCGTTTCGGGAGATGAAGAAGTATCGGATTCTTTTCAGGCAGCTGCATATCCCGATAATGCTCAGGTCGCCGGATTTGAAGAGAATGAAGCATGGAACAGTATAATTTATATCGGGGACAAGCCGGTCTGGTACGAACAGACAGAAACTGTATTTGACGGCAGTTACAGCTTGCAGTCAGCAGATTTGGGATATCCGGCGTACGGGGATACTGTTTCTACAGTAGTGCAGACCAGGTTCAGTTCTTCAAAAATGGACACTGTCTTTTTTGCATATAAAATATCTTCGAGATACGACAGGGACGGGATGGCGTTTTATATTGATGAGGAGTTTACTGAACTTCCCGATAAAAGATGGTCTGGAGAGACCGGATGGAGATTTGCCCGGTATTCAGTGGGTGCAGGCGACCACAGTCTCAAATGGACCTATTTTAAAACTGAATACGGTTCTGCGGGCAAAGACGCTGCTTGGCTCGACCTGATAAGAGTGCCGGGTGTTATTACAGGTATATCGCAGAAAAGCCCTGTAAAAGAAAATATCCTGTTGTCCAATTATCCCAACCCGTTCAACGGGCTCACGACTATAAATTTTAGACTGCCTGAAGATTCTGAAGTCAGGCTTAAAATTTACAATTCGTCAGGTCAGGCGGTTTTATATAAGGATCTTGGAAAAATGCCTAAAGGGCCAAACAGCCATGCAGTGGATATTGGAGGGTTTAAGAGCGGTTTGTACTTTTACACTGTAAAAACAAATGAAAAAGAATACTCGAAAAAAATGCTCTATTTAAAATAACGGCGAATTTCTTTTTTCCAGTTCAATTATTTTTTGCTTTAGTTTAAGTCCTCCTGTGGCGGAAAATCCGCACAGATCTTTATCTTTTGCTATGACCCTGTGGCAGGGAACAACAGGGGCCACGGGGTTTCTTTTAAGGGCGTTACCTACGGCTCTTGAGGCCTTTTCGTTACCAAGGTAAGAGGCTATAGCACCATAGGATACTGTTTTGCCGTACGGAATGCTCATTGCGGTCATATAGACTTTTTCTCCGAAATCCGACCATGAGGATCTGTCGATTCTGATCCTTTCGAATGACTTTATATTCCCTCCAAAATATCCGCTGAAAGTCCTGCACCATTTTTCAGTCACCGTTCTGTCTGCAACAAAATTTTCCTCGCCGATCAGATTAAAAAGAGCTGTTTGTGCCTCTTCCTTTGTGCCGAACATGAATTTTGTGTATTTTAAACCCGCGGGGGAGACTGCAAAAGACATCCATCCGAAATCAGTATTCAGGGTATCTGTTACGATTTCTTTCTTCGGGAGCGGTAATTTCTTCATAAAGGCAATCTTTTTATATCATGGGGAGCAATGATCCCCCTTTCTGTAATATAACCGTCGATCAGTTCTGCGGGTGTTATATCAAAGGCATAATTAATAACAGGAGAAAGTTCATGCATAAGAGGTTGCTCTTCAAAGTATTTAAGTTCATTTTCATCTCTTTCTTCAATTATGATATCGTTACCTGTCTTTGTGTTATGATCTATGGTTGAAACGGGAGCTGCAATATAGAACGGTATATTATTGTCCCTGGCGGCAAGGGCTCTAAGGTATGTGCCTATTTTGTTTGCTGCATCTCCATTTCTTGCGATCCTGTCAGCACCGGTAACAACAATATCCACCATTCCGTTCCGCATAAGGTGCCCTGCTGAATTGTCTGCGACGACGGTATGGGGAATATTTTCGTGAAAATATTCCCAGGCGGTCAGTTTTCCGCCCTGATTTCTGGGTCTGGTCTCTCCTATCCAAACATGTACATCCAGTTCATTATCTCTGGCGCAGAAAACAGGGGACGAGGCAGTCCCGTGATCGACCGTTGCCAGCCATCCCGCGTTACAGTGCGTAAGTATATTCAGAGGTGCAGACCGTTTTGCAATTGCAATATCTTTTAATAACAACGCACCGTGTTCTCCGATCCTTTTACATGAATTGAGCTCATTTCTTTCTAAGCTCTGAACGGTTTTAAGTATAGAATAGAATTCAGGACCGCTTTTAATATATCTGTCAATATGATTTACGGCCCATTCCAGATTTACCGCTGTAGGTCTTGCTTTTTTGATGGATGGTATAACAGATTCATAATACACTGCCGGTTCCTGCATGGAAAGTGATTCCTTGTAGGCAAAAAAAACAGCATAGGCAGCTGCTACACCTATCAATGGGGCGCCCCTTAATTTCATTTCACCTATAGCTTCTATAATATCTGCTGAAGTTTCAAGCTGTAAAATCCTGAACTCAAAAGGAAGCTTAGTCTGGTCAATTATTTTAAGTTTATCATTTTCATACCATATAGAACGATATTTTTTCCCTTCATAACGCATAGATATTACCCGGTTTAATAATATTTTTTGTAATATAAGTCAAAAATATTAAAAATTAAAGAAAAATCGGTTTGATTAGTTTATGTTTAAAGTCTTATATTACTGTCGAATAATGAATATAAAAAGGGGGTAATTTATGTCTTCAGATCTTGATATAGCTAAATCAGCTCAAATTGAGCATATTTCAGTTACAGCTAAAAAACTCGGGATCAAAGAGCAGGATCTTGAGTACTACGGTAAATATAAAGCAAAACTGCCGTTAAAGCTGATAGATGAGGAAAAAGTAAAAAGATCAAAGCTGATCCTTGTCTCTGCGATCACACCCACACCGGCCGGAGAAGGTAAGACAACGGTTTCCATAGGCTTAAGTCAGGGTTTAAATCTTTTGGGGAACAGATCGACAGTTGTACTAAGAGAGCCCTCACTCGGTCCCGTTTTCGGTATCAAAGGGGGTGCTGCAGGAGGCGGATACGCACAGGTTCTTCCCATGGAAGACATAAACCTGCATTTTACGGGTGATATTTCTGCGATAGAAAAGGCGAATAATCTGCTCGCCGCACTGATAGATAACGAACTTCAGAGTAAGAAAAGCCGCACAAATCTGGATTCAAGAACAATCCGGTGGAGGCGTGTGATGGACATGAACGACCGGTCATTAAGAGATGTCGTGATAGGACTCGGCGGCACAAAAAACAGTATCCCCCGTGAAACAGGATTCGATATTACCGCAGCATCCGAAGTCATGGCCATCCTGTGCCTGAGCAGCGGCATGGATGATCTTAAAAAAAGGCTAGGCAATATCTTCATCGGGTACAGCCACGACAAAAAGCCTGTTTTCGTACGCGATCTTGGCGCGAACGGTGCCATGGCGGCTCTGTTAAAAGATGCAATAAAGCCCAATCTCGTCCAGACTATAGGCGGAACACCCGCAATAATACACGGAGGGCCTTTCGCCAACATCGCGCAGGGAACCAACTCGATCATCGCGACTAAAACAGGCATGTCGCTGTCCGACTATGTTGTAACCGAAGCAGGTTTCGGCTTTGATCTGGGTGCCGAGAAATTTATGGACATCAAGTGCAGAACTGCGGGTATCAGCCCAAAAGCAGTCGTACTTGTTGCAACGGTCAGAGCCTTAAAGTTCCACGGCGGTGCAAAGCTCAAAGATCAGAGCACTCCCGATCCGGCCGCTGTTGAAAGGGGACTTGAAAACCTGGCAAAGCACATGGAAAACATGAAGCACTTTAACATTTGTCCTGTGGTGGCGATAAACAAGTTCCATACCGACACGGACGAGGAAATAAATATAATTAAAGATTTTGTTAAGAGCAAAAATATGTCCGCGGCCGTGGCTGATGTCTGGGCTAAAGGCGGAGAGGGCGGACTGGAGCTTGCCGAAGCAGTCAAAAAAACCGCTGATATGTGTGTGAACGAGTTCACGCCTCTCTATGACTGGGAATGGACGATCGAAAAGAAGATCGAAAAGATCGCAAAAACGATCTACGGAGCAGAAGCGATCGACTATACTACGCAGGCAAAGAACGATATGAAACGCATACTCAAGCTCGGTCTGGATAAACTGCCCGTGTGTATAGCCAAAACGCAGAAATCACTCTCCGACAATCCCGAACTCCTCGGCAGACCAAAAGATTTTGTCGTAACCGTTCGTGAGATCCAAATATCATCCGGTGCAGGCTTCCTTGTGCCCATAACAGGCGAGATCATGCGTATGCCCGGACTTCCGTCAAAGCCGGCGGCCATGAATATGGATATCGATAACGGGGGGAATATATCAGGACTGTTCTAAGAAACCCGGCCCTCAGCCATTCTGCCCAGAGTCCGTTTAAGCCAGAAATCGGAGAAATATGCTCCCACGAGAAAGGATAAGCAGAGTCCTGTGAATAATCCGGGTAATCCTGCAAGATAAGCTCCCGTGAGTGCGAGCGGTACGAGCAGAACGAACATTCTTACAATATTGACAAATACAGCGGTGTATGGCTTATGGAG
>JAWOER010000051.1:0-4667 GCA_046482655.1 Candidatus Delongbacteria bacterium
TCTGATCACAAGACAATTATCCTTTACTGACAAAACTGCCTGCTCGCCCTCATATTTACTTTTTCCGTAAACAGAGAGAGGGTCAGCATCATCGTCTTCATTGTACGGCGAACCTTTTTGTCCGTTAAACACGAAGTCAGTCGAGATGTGTAATAGTTTATAGCCGTAATTCTGCGAAGCGAGAGCAAGGTTGCGCGCGCCGTCCCGGTTGATCCCGAATGCCTTTTCAGGTTCGTCCTCCGCCTTTTCAACATCAGTGTAAGCCGCACAGTTGATCAGGATCGTTGCGGGAATTACTGCATCCTGTAAAAATGCCTCAACCCGCTGCATATCAGTAATATCAAGATCCGGTCTGTTCAAAAACACCCACTCGAAATTATCAGCTGCCCCTGATATCTCTCTCAGGGCTGTTCCGAGCTGGCCGTTCGCGCCTGTGACTATTACTTTCTTAATTTCCATAATATCAAAAATTCATTTCAGCATCTTTAAACAAAGGAAATTTCAGATCTCTTTCCGTCATCACAACATCGGATGAAGGGATATTCCAGTCTATATTAAGGTCTGGATCGTTATAGATGATGCCTCTTTCGTGTGCAGGAGAATAGAGGTTGTCGCATTTGTACAGTATGACCGTATCGTCAGACAGAGAGGCGAAACCGTGCGCAAAACCTTTGGGGATCAGTATCATTTTCCCATCGCCGGCTTCAAGCTTTACAGAAAAATGTTTCCCGAATGTCGGAGAACTTTTTCTGAGATCGACAGCCACATCGAGTATCATGCCTGAAATGACCGTTAAAAGTTTTGTCTGTGACGCCGGTTCAAGCTGATAATGAAGACCTCTGATCACTCCATAACCTGATTTTGAAATATTATCCTGAACGAATTCTATCTCGATACCGATTTCGGAAAATTGTGCCTTATTGAAGGTTTCAAAAAAATAGCCCCTGTTGTCCCTGAATAGTTTTGTTTCGATAATATTCAGACCTTTTATGCCTGTTTCTTCAACTCTGAAATTCATAACCGCCCCTAAAATAGATCTTTGAAATAATTTTTGAACACCATATTTAACTTAAGACTAATAGTATTGTTCTTGTAATTCTGCTGTACCTTTTGAGGAACTATCTCTCTTTGGTAAAAATGCTGGTAACTATTGTATTGAAAATGTTCATCATCTGCAGAAATATCGTCACCATCATCATCTTCGTTTTCTCCCATATTGCCGTCGTGGTCAATATCTATGTCATAACCATAATCATATTTTTCAAGCCACTCATCATCATAAGCAGGAAGGTTGTGATTGTAGTTCTCAATATTCGTATGTGAATAAAACACTTCAGCTGAAAGGTACTTATTTAGCCTGAAGCTCAATGCCGCATAAAAATTATTCTTCTTTTCAACAGTTCCGCGAAGGAAAGTTTTAACATCTGTGTCGTAAACCGGAGCATCCCATTTTCCCCACAGCGGCTCGCCCCTGTTCTCTCTTGTAAAACCTAAAGTTACATGTTTGTCGAAATCTAGAAAATATTTTAACCTGTAGTTTAATGTTTCACTATCGGGTCCTGCAGGTATTGAAAGAAAATAATCAAGATTCATATATCTGTTAATATGAAATTTATGACCGTAAACATAGGGCTCAACCCTGGCGTACTCAAAATCGAATATCAAACCCTTCAGCCACAGAAAATTGGTATTTGAAAAACCTCCTGAAATAGCCCATTTGTTACCATAATATTCTGTCCAGCTCTCGGTAAAAGACTCATCGTCAATCAGAAGTTCACCAAAAACTGACAGGTTTTTTACGGGTTTGTAGAACAAATCAAAACTGATCGCGGCATTATCGTGATCTCCATAGTAATGCTCTATCCAAAAAAGAGGTACAATGGGGATTAAATAACCAAGCTCAATAGTCCTGTCTCCCATAATGACCATTTCATTTACACCCAGATTCAGATTATTAAACGGACGCCATTCCAGCCTGTGGGCAGAAAGATATTTTTCTCTTTTTGTGTATTTCCAATTCCATGATTCTGTTTCGTTCGTCAAAGCATAATAAGGTTTTTCTGCTTCATATCTGGTTTGCCAGTCAGCTAGCAAAAATCCGGTCGCAGTTGCGAACTTAAATTTATCTCCGGTTATGGAAAACATGAAATTTTCATAATATGCATCAAGAGGCGACAAAGTTAGAGAATTTAGCTTTCCAGCTCCCATTGAGAGAGGATATTTTCCAAGAGTAAAATCAATATTTTCACCAGCTATCAACAGGGAAGTTTCTGTGTAATCCTCGCTGGAAAAATCCGCTTTTCCGCCTGAAGGCATAAGAACAAGTGTCTCGAATTCATCGCGCATCCAGTTTTCCTGAGAATGATTGATCATAACTCCGGAATGAGTCCTGAGAGACAAAAAATCTTTATACCCTAAATATACATCAAGTCCGCCGTCTGTAACGTGCTGTGAAATGTCGGGATAATCATAGTCCAGTTTTCCACCTCTACGACTATAATCAGGCATCAGATAATGGTACATGCTCAGTTTCTTGTACAAAGGCTTCTCCGAAGCTCTCTGAGACACATAAGACTGATTCCAGTAGGCATCGAACCATCCCGTTACATTGTCGGATTCCGCCAAACCGAACCTGTTGTCCTTATCTATATATTTTTCAAACAGCCTTTCAGTGAAATTCTTAGTTCTGCCGTCGGGATTTTCGATCGATGTAAGTAGTTTGTATATCTCGTCGCTCCTGTAGGGTCTGATCCCGGGAAACGGGATATCGATCACACCCGAAACATTAAGGTAATCGATATAGTCATAAGCTGCTTTGTCTGTCATGGGTATCATGACCGGTGCAGCTGCATAAACCGCTGATATTATGATCAAGCTGAGGAGTAAAAATATCTTCGTCATTCTGTAACCTCTTGATTTTTTGTAAAAAACCGATTGTCCAGTATTTTAATTGATATCGAACCTGTAATTATTGCGAATATCAGATTTATGACTCTGTCGATAAGACTGGCAACGATCCCGATGGCGGCATTACCGAAAAGGAGATAGCTTACTCCGCCCACAAAACCTTCCTTGACCCCAAGCCCTCCGGGTGTGAACGATAAAAAAAATGACAGATTAGCTATAACCCCGATCATGAAAGAGTGATAAAGACTTATCGGATGGCCTGCTATAGAAAACGATATGTACATCCTTGCCGAATAAAGCACGATACCGGTAACAACAGCCAGTGACAGAAAGAACAGATTCAGCTTGTTTTTTAGTATCATATGCCTGTTTGAGATGAACATCAGGTAGTATTTCATTAAAAAATTATCACTGTTCTTTTTCGCAATATAATAAGTAATGATTGAACCTGATAACAGCAGAATTGTGATAATAATGATGGCGGAAAAGTTCACTCTGTCATAAAAAGATTTCATTTTTTCATCGAACAGAAAGAAGAACGACATCAGTACAGTTACGACCGTTACTATACCGTAAGTCAGCATTGTCGTAAAAATAAATTTATTAATCGATACTTTCTTTTTTGCTTTTAAAAATGTTCCGAGAGAAAGCACTCCTCCTTTTGCGGGAAGATAATTCAGCAAATTTGTTGCAAGTGAAAGCAGAAGAAGGTTCGATTTGCTCTCCCTGACTTCAAGAATCCTGAACTGAACGAGCACAGAAAGATAAGTGCCTGTATATGATAAAAGCATTACTGCAGATAAACTCAACAGCTGGAAAAGATCAGCATGTCTGATCACAGAAAGATCAAAATCGCTCCTGACGATAATAATGCTCAGAACTATCAAAAAAATGATATAAAATAAAATCTTCCTCATTTTACCTTTCTTGCTTTTATCGTTACAAACGCACTGTGATTTGGATCTATTCCGCAGAACAGATTCCCGAATGGATAATACCCCGCTCCCAATACTTTTTCGATCCTGAATCCGAATAACACAAGAAGCTCCTTGAGTCCTCTTAAAGTAAAGACTTTATGATGCTGCAAATATTCGAACTGTAAATCGTTTCCTTCCTGCGGTGCCAGAGGATTTCCCACAGCAGCAGTTTTTGATGTGCAGTTTACCAGAGAGAACGGTGTAAATCCCAAAACTAATGAGAAAACATTGTGCCAGCTTGCCAGATTTTCAGTTGATATGATCGTATATCCGCCGGGTTTAAGCAGCCTGTGTATCTCAGAAATGAACAGGTCGGTATCTTTTAAATGCTCGATCACCTGATTGGAATGGATTACATCAAATTCCTGTTCAAAAGGTAGTTTATCGTTAAGGTCTCCTAATTTTACTTTCACGCCTGATCTTTCAGCCTCTCTCGCCTTCTCATCAATAATCTCTAAGCCGAATATTTTTTTTGTTCCCATTTTTTCAGCCACTTTTACTGTCCACTTTCCGTCATAACACCCCATATCAAGAAGTCCTGCATCACTGTTTTTTTCAATGCACCTGAGGATGTTACTGCTGTTGAATTCGTAAGCTGCTCTCCTTTGACCCATAAGTAAACTTGAAATACTCATTAAATCCCCGTTATTTTGAAAAAATCATTTTAAACAGTTTCTCCAGTGTTCCCATAAAGAACAGACCCCCGAGATAAGGAACCTGTTTTATGACAGGCAGAACATCTCTTTTATTTTCACAGAGGTACAATGCCGACAGCCCGACTGT
>JAWOER010000112.1:0-3099 GCA_046482655.1 Candidatus Delongbacteria bacterium
TTTTAAAACGGAAAATATTGTTACATATAATGTTTCTCTGTCTGATGATCCTGACGGTTCAGGAATCGTTCTGATAGATGAAACCGGCTCAACCTCCGGTGATTTTGAAGAAGGAACTGTAATAAACTTATCATCTACACCGCAATCAGGATGGAATTTCTGGAAATGGACAAAAGACGGAGCAACTTTGAGTGAAATTGACGATTTCCAATATACGGTTACAGCGGAAGATGTGCAGCTTCTTGCTCACTTCTATCAGGATCCGGAAGCTCCGACCAACGGACTTCCGAACGGTTCTGCCGAACTTGTAACTGTTGATACCTTAAGCTGGGATCCTCCGGCATCAGGCTCAGTTCCAACAAGTTATACAGTTTATATGTATTCGGATGCTGACCTTTACGCAACGGCACTTATCGACAGTGCAGAAGTATTCGATACCTGCTATGCTCCTCTCGATCTGGAGTTCGGCACAACTTACAAAGTTAAAGTATATTCGAACTTCGACCCTGAAGCAAAAGCTCAGAGTTCGAAACTTGAATGGTCCTTCTCAACTGAAGAAGGTTCACTGGCAGCTCCGCTTGATTTCACGATCAACGGTTATGAATTGACATGGACAGCAGTTGACGGAGCAGCAGGATACAGGATATATTCACAAACTGATCCTTACGGATCTAACTGGATGTTGGAGGCAGAGGTCGGTGCGGTAACCACATGGACAGATCCCGATACTTCTTCAACAAAGAAATTCTATATTATCACAGCGATAATGTAGAATAACAACACACTCCTCGAAAAAAAGCGGTTCATGTCTGAACCGCTTTTTTTGTGCTGTAGAGTATGTTATGAAGAGTTTATTCTTTTCCTGTTTTTGCTTCTGCTTCGATGGCCATCAGATCAGCCATTTTCTGAGCAAATTTTACCGGGTGTTTCGGAACTGCACCTTCAGCAAGAAGAGCCTGATCATAAAGCAATTCAGAATAGTCCTTTAGTCTGGGATCTTTTTTATCAGTTTTATATACTGAATTCAATGATTCGAACAAACTGTGTTTCGGATTGATCTCGAGTATTCTTTTTGACTTGGGTACTTCCTGGTTCATAGCCTTGAACATTTTTTCCATTTGAGGTGTCATTCCCTGTTCGTCGGATACCAGGCAGACAGCGCTGGAAGTTAATCTGTCAGAGACCCTGACCTCTTTAATATCATCTTTAAGGTTTTCTTTTATAACCTCAAGAAGTGATTTGTATTCTTTAGCTGCTTTTTCTTTTTCTTTTTTTGCAGGCTCGTTATCGCCAAGGTCTATTTCTCCCTTACCTATAGACTTAATATCTTTTCCGTCATATTTATCCAGATTGTTTGTAATAAATTCATCTATCGGATCCGTAAAGAAAAGTACTTCATAATCCTTAGCTTGAAACCTTTCCAAATGCGGCGAGTTTTCCAGTGTGTCTCTTTTTTCTCCGGCTATGTAATAAATATCTTTCTGGTCTTCAGGCATTCTGGAAACATAATCTTTTAAACCTGTAAGTTCGTCTTTTTTGGTTTTTGTGGATTCGAACATAACAAGATCGGAAAGTTTTTCTTTGTTCTCAATATCGGAATAAAGACCTTCTTTTAGAACTTTACCGAAAGATCTGTAGAAATCCAGATATTTCTCGGGTTCTTTTTCCTTCATCTTCTTTAATGTGTCCAGAATTTTTTTAACCAGATTTTTCTTTATCTTTTCCAGCATCTTATCTTCCTGAAGGACTTCGCGAGACACATTGAGCGGCAGATCTGCAGAATCTACTACTCCTTTTATGAATCTTAAGTATTCGGGCAGCAGGTTTTTGTTGTCATCCATTATGAATACATTTTTTACATACAAGCTCACACCGATCTTAGATTCACGCAAAAACAGATCGTAGGGTGCGTTTTTCGGTATAAACAGAAGAGCTTTGTACGAAAGCATGCCTTCAACTCCGAAGTGTATTTTTTCGAGCGGTTCCTCAAAATCGTGAGATATATGTTTATAAAATTCATTATATTGTTCGTCAGAAACATCTTTTTTATCCTTCTGCCAGATCGCTTTCATGGAGTTAAGAGTAATATCTTCGAATTTAGTTATTGGTTTGGCATCTTTTATTTCTTTTCCGTCTTTGTCTTTTGGTATCTCTTCTCTTTGAACGGTCATTATTATCGGATAAGAAATATAATCCGAATATTTTTTTACTATTTCTTTTATTTTCCATTCATCTGCAAAATCTTTGTTGTCTTTGCTCAGATAAAGCGTTACTTCTGTGCCTCGAGAATCTTTTTCTGTCTCCTCTACTGTAAACTTTTCTTTACCCGACGATTCCCATTTAACCGCAGGTTCTTTGCTGCCTGCTTTTTTTGTCTTTATCGTTATTTTGTCTGAAACTATGAAAGCTGAGTAGAATCCCACGCCGAACTGGCCGATAAGCTGATCGGTTTGAGTATCTTTATTTTTAGATTTCAGCTCTTTTAATTTTGACAAAAACTCTTTAGTGCCCGATTTTGCGATGGTGCCGATATTGTCGATTATCTCTTCTCTTGTCATTCCAATCCCGTTATCGCTTACCGTGATAGTACCTGCATCGCTGTCAAAGTCTATTTTGATCTTAAGATCTGAATCTTTGTCTAAAATCTTTTTGTTCTTTAAACTCTCCAGCCTTAATTTGTCCAATGCATCGGATGAATTGGAGATGAGCTCACGGATAAATATCTCTTTGTTCGAATAAAGAGAATGTGTCACCAGTTCAAGAAGCTGGCTTACTTCGGTTTTGAATTTCATTGTGCTTTTGGTCATTTTAGCTCCTTTTATTTTAATTTTATTAATGTCAGTTCTTTCACACCGTTTAGAGTTCATGCAAAAATAAAGCCAATTATATCCTGAGCTACAAAACGAGTCAAACTGTCATCTGATCAAGAATTAAATGTCAATATATGTCAGATTAAAATATGTCAAAAGTGATAATCGATTTTAAACTTTGTTATAATAACATATATTTGTTATATTATGGTAGTATAACCTAGAATCACTGAATAATGTTTGCAGAAGGTGCTCTGTGGATAAATTATTGAAAAATATATTACCTGAT
>JAWOER010000189.1:0-7190 GCA_046482655.1 Candidatus Delongbacteria bacterium
GTATAGCCGATCTTGCCATAATTGAAAATCTCGAAGTAATTTTTGAAGACGGTCTGAATATAATAACCGGCGAGACAGGTGCGGGAAAATCAATACTTGTATCTTCTTTAAGGCTGATACTCGGTCATAAGCCCGATCCCGATCTTATACGAGCCGGCTCAGATAAGATGACGGTAGAAGCAGAATTTGCTCAGATCAACAGTTCTTTTATTCCTGTATTGGCATCTTACGGCATAGAAACAGACGGTTTTCTTATAATAAGAAGAGAGGTTTGGCAAAGCAAAAGAAGCCGCATTTTCATTAATGACAGCCCATCAACTATAAAGGTACTTTCGGATTTGGGAAAAGATCTTGTTGATATTCACGGTCAGCATGATCACCAGGCATTATTAAACAAAGATACACAGATCAGTATAATTGATAATTATTCAGGTATAGATATTTCTGAGATCAGCGTACTTTACCATAAACTGCAGAATATCGCAGGAGAGATCGAAAAGATATCGCAGCTCGAAAAAGAGTTAACAGACAAAAGAGAGCTTTTGAACTATCAGCTGGAGGAGATCAGAGAAATTTCTCCCTCAGAGAACGAGGATGGAGATATTTTACTACAGCTCGGGAAAATGGAGAATATTGAAAAGATCAAAAAACTTTGTTTTGCAGTAGAGGAAATGTCTGAAGGCGATGAGCACTCAATACTGCAAGGAATAAGTATGATAAAGAGCAGTTGTGACGAACTCTCCGGTACAGATAAAAAGTTTGAGCCTTTTCTAAATGACTTAGAATCATCATACCAGGCAATAAAAGAATTCAGTTCGACCTGTTCAGTGTATGCCGGTTCACTTGAATTTGACGAAAAAATCTACAACGATCTGAGCAACAGATACTCGCTCCTCAAAAAACTCAACAAAAAATTTGGACCGACCCTTTCCGATGTCATCAGATACGAAAATGAGATATCTGTTCAGCTTGATTCAATTGAAAATATAGGTTCAGACAAAGATAAATACGAAAAACAGTTAAAAGAACTTGAGAGTGAAATGAAAAAAGAATGCTCAAAAGTATCATCACTCAGAAAATCAGGTGCTGTAAAGTTTGAATCCGCGATAAAAGAAGAATTTAAAGAAGTCGGATTAAATGATGCTGAATTGAGCGTGAAAATTGATAACAAACCCGTTTCGCCGGACGGGTCGGACTCGGTGGAATTCTACATTAGAACGAATATCGGCGAAGAATCAAAACCACTTTCAAAAACGGCATCGGGCGGTGAAGTTTCAAGAATAATGTTGTCGGTAAAGAACATAGCCGGTCCGGGCAGAGAGGCACAGGTTTCTGTCTTTGACGAGATCGATTCGGGTATCAGCGGACGCATAGCAGAAAAAGTAGGTTCAAAAATTTCGAAACTGTCAAAGAACAGGCAGGTAATTGTGATAACACACCTTCCCGCGATAGCTTCAAAAAGCGGTGCCCATTTTTCTGTAAGAAAAAGAACAGCAGGTCAGAGAACATTAACTGAAGTGATAAGGCTTTCCAGGCAGAAGAGGGTTGACGAGATCGCAAGTCTGATCACAACCGAAAAGGGCAGTTCCGATTCCAAAAAGCTCGCAGAAAAGATGCTTGAGGACTAATCCTTAAAAATATCAAAAGTCAGTCCCATAAAAATTAAGTTGATAAAATATTAGAAAAGTGTTAATTTTAAGTGTTTAAAACTTTCATCTTTAAAATCAAAAAAAAGGAGAGATCCATGAAAAAGAATACCATTATTTTGACCGTATTGATAATGCTCTTCGCTCTTAATGCGCAGGTGGAAAAGGTGGCAATAGAAGTGTTAAAGGCTTATAAGAATCAGGATGTGGAATTACTCAAAAAAAACGCTTCTGGGATACTGAAACCGGCTATAAACAAAAATTATTTTGCCGACAAGGCAATAAAGAAAGACATGAAGGCTCTTGAGTCTTGGGACGGGAAAATTAAAGAAATAAGGTATGATTCGGAAAATGTAATGGGAAATCCTGTTGTTGTAGCTGTGGCTCACTATTCTGATAATTCAGATGAGGAACTGAATGCCGTAATGCTTACTACCATGGACAAGAAAGAATGGGTGTTTTTGGGGACAGGGCTCGAACAGATCAGCACAGATAATTTTAAAAAAATGAGTACATCTATTCCTGAACCCGCCAAAAACGGGGCTAAAGAAGCCAAAGCCGAAAAATCTTCAAGATCGAAAGCCAAAATGGACATTGAGCTTGCCTCAGGCGACCAGTTCACTAATGTCAACGAAACTAAGCTTGTAGAAAGTTTTGACTCTATGGATGACGATAATTTTTTCATGATACTTTCTGACGGGGACGATTTTGTTCAGGCCGCATATTCCGACGGGAATTATATTATTGAATACAGCTTGGGCGGAGTTCAGTACGAAGCGGGTGAAATACTTCCGAAAAAAACAGCACTTAATGTGTTTAAAAAATATCTTCTCGGAGAAACAGACTGGCGCGAAGGTGTTAAATGGGTAAAAAAATAAAGCTGTCATTAAAAAATAGGATATCGGGACTCAAGCTGGCACTTATTATGGTCTCAGGCCTGTTATTATACTCTTGCCATTCAGAATATCTTTCACTCAGTTACAGTATTCATCACGGGCCATGTATTTCCCCAGATTCTTCGAGAATCGTTTTTGGTCTTTCAAGGAAAGCCTACCGTAAAGCAACTGGTATCGCAAGATTTCCTGACGGTGGAATACCGGATTATCTGCTCGAAGAAGTTGGTGTGTACCTTCTTGAGAGGGAGGATCAGCAGATTTTGGAACTTTCAGACCTGAGTGACATGGCCTTTGTGATAGGAGCTTCAAGGTCATCATGGAAATTAGATATCAATCTTAATGATTCTGTGGTGTATTACAGGGCTCAACCTGTATCAGAATGGAGTTTATACAAAAAAATGACGGGTCCGGATTCAAATAAGATAGATATACTAAAAAGAAAATATAATACGGCATATTCTTATAATCTAAAGAACAATGAGCTTAAAGAACATTCAGACCATGAGATAATACAAAAACAGGATAACAGATTTGACATAAATGTTCTTGCAGGTGAGATAGCCCAACTTCCGCTTTCAGAAATCGGATTTGTTCTAAAAGAAATTTATCCCAAATCCGATGAAGAGTATATCGATGAGACTATATATCTTAAAAATAATTCAAGACTTACAAGGCGTGCTGTTATCGAGCAGATTATTTCCAAGATGAGTAAAGATGAGATAGCAGGACTTTTAAAAAAAATGGACGATTTCAAAGAAAGTCTTGATGGATTGGAGAAACAAAGATATGAATTTCGATCAAAGGATATTTATGAAAGGATCAAAGCACTGCTTTAAATACATTATCTTGTTATTAATACTTCTTTGTTTTTCAATTTCTGCAGTGCAAAGTGATGAATGGGAAAATATATTTTTAAATATCTCATATTTTGAAGATGATACTCACCCGACACCAAATCTCTTCGACGGGGATCCGGCTACTTATTCGGACGGCCGGACTGTCTTTATAAGACTTCGGGAAAAGGAAAAGGTCACAGTAAGTATATTTGCCGGAAACGGTAAAAGTGAAGAAGAATTTTTTAAATACTCACGGCCCAAAGAGCTCAGACTATCAATATTATCAGGAATACACGCAGGCGGATTTGTTACCGAGATTGCCACTCTTTACAAGGGTCTAAATTTTGGTGATCCTTTATTTGTTGAGCTTGATGACAGTTACGGGATACAGTCATTTGAACTAGACCTTCTGCTAAAAGAAATTAGAAATTTCACAAGACAGGCAGAAAAGAAATTTGGTCAGGATTTCGGGCTCGAGATCGTTGATAAATGCATAGCCCTCAAGATCGAAGTAACAGATGTTTATCCCGGTACCGAATCTCAGGATGTTTTTATATCGGAAGTATTTACTGGAGACGTTTATGAATCAGGGTCTGAAGGTAACGTGAAAATATCAGATGTTTTTGTTAATGATGACGAGAATGCGATACTTGCGGCAACTGGGGGCGATAAAGAAATTGAAATTTATTCAGATCCTTCATCCGTTCTGCAATTAATGGAAGTTTCGCAGAATAAGAAGTGGGCGGTCGTTATCTCAATGCCTGCTGAAATAGAGGGTCGCGCGGGAACAGAATATTTGCTTATCGATGTCACTAAGGGTGAAATTATAAATGAAAAGATCAATGCTTTGTACGGCGGCATGATGTATTTTGAGAAACCATGGGCAGGACTCCAAACTTTGATCTTCACTTCGAATGAAGGAGGGGAAGAGAAGGTCTATCTTAAATGATCATAAATCAGAGGTAAATTGATGGAACACAATATTGTATTTGCGGTACTTATACTGACTCTGATACTGTTCGTTTGGGGAAAGATCAGGCATGATCTCGTTGCCCTTTCCGCACTTTTCCTTTTGGTCATACTAGGAGTGATCGATCCCGCATCATCATTCGAAGGGTTCGGCCATCCTGCAGTAATAACCGTTGCAGCGGTGCTGATCATTGGAAAGGGTCTTGAGCTTTCGGGGCTTGTTGATCTGCTTGGAAAATGGGTCTCAAAAGTCGGTGATAATTTCATTCTGCAGGTTTCTGTACTTTCGCTGATCGTTGCGGTCGCTTCGGCTTTCATGAACAATGTCGGTGCGCTCGCTGTTATGATGCCCGTGGCTATTCAGATGGCAAAGAAAACAAAAAATTCCCCCTCAAAAATACTGATGCCCATAGCTTTCGCCTCGCTTCTCGGAGGAATGATGACACTGATAGGAACACCTCCAAATATCATAATATCGTCGTTCAGGGCAGAAGAGCGCGGCACTCCGTTCGGTATGTTCGATTTTATGCCTGTCGGCTTTTTTATTATGATCGCCGGAGTTGCCTTCGTCAGTCTTATAGGATGGAGAATTCTGCCTAAAAGGACAGGCGGCAAGTCAGATGAAGAACTTTTCGATGTGGATGATTACATGACCGAGGCTGTTGCTGAAAAAGACTGCAAAATAATCGGGAAAAGCATATCGGAGATATACGAATTATCGGAAGCGGAAATACAGATACTCGGACTTATAAGAAACAACAAAAGAATACATGCACCGCGCAGGAATGAGATCATCCTTGAGAACGACGGGCTTATAATTGAAAGTGACGCGGACGAACTCAAGATATTTGTCAATGAGACCAAACTCAAGCTTGTTGGCGATAAAAAGTTCAGAAAGGATGCCGAAGGGAGTAAGAATGTTCAGATAGCGGAGGCTGTAATTACAAGTAATTCAAGACTTCCCGGCAGAAAAGTTAAAGATATCAGGCTCAGAAGCAGGTACGGCATAAATCTTCTTGCGATAGCGAGAAAAGACAGCAGGATCAGTCAGAAACTCGACTCTGTTACACTCAAAACCGGCGATGTGCTTTTACTTCAGGGACTTGAAAGTTCTCTTAATGATGTGATTAATCTTCTCGGATGTCTTCCTCTTGCGAGCAGAGGACTCAGGATCGGCTATAAGACAAAAATACCTCTAGCACTCGGAATATTCATTCTTTCAATTCTCGCAGTGGTTTTCGGATTTTTGCCCGTTCAGGTGTCATTTTCCATAGCTGCTTTTTTAATGGTTTTATCGGGGATTATACCTTTAAGAGAGATATATGAAAGTGTTGACTGGCCTGTAATTGTCCTTCTCGGAGCTATGATCCCCGTCGGTTCCGCTCTTGAATCATCAGGTGGAGCTCAGATAATAGCCGATTCAGTTTACAGTCTCAGAGAATCTGTCCCGGGATGGGGTTTGCTTGCGATCGTTCTTATTGCGACAATGTTTTTGTCCGACCTTATAAACAATGCCGCAACCGTTGTGCTTATGGCGCCTATAGCGATCGGCATTGCGCACAGTACGGGATATTCAGTTGATCCTTTTCTGATGGCTGTTGCGATCGGGGGCTCGAGTGCGTTTCTAACTCCGGTCGGTCACCAGTCAAATACCCTTGTCATGGGGCCGGGCGGCTATAAATTCAGCGATTACTGGAAAATGGGTCTGCCTCTCGAGATAATAATTGTCGCCGTCGCTCTACCGCTGCTACAGTTCTTCTGGCCTCTATAAATCAACTTGAGATTTTCAAAAAAAACTGATATATTCCACAAAAAATTTACGGAGCAAGAATAAATGAAGAAAGCAAAAGAATATGCATGGAAAATATTACCTGAACTTTTAAATACCGAGAGTATCGCCGGTAACTGTGGTAAAATAGTTGATCTTATGGAAGAGAAGCTTAAAAAACTAAATGTAAGATACGAGAGAACGAATAAAGGCGGTCTTTTAATAAAAATTAAAGGTAAGAACAATAAAAGAACCCGAATGTTCACAGCACATGCAGATACTTTGGGCGGCATGGTAAAAAAGATCGGTGCCGGGGGCAGAATATTTATTGTTCCCATAGGTGGGATACACCCTTTTAGTATTGAGGGTGAATATGTAACAGTTGAAACGGTTTCTAAACAGAGATACAGGGGAACCCTAATTCACAACAACCCCTCATCTCATGTCAATAAAACACTTTCGACAGAAGCGCGGAGTTTTGACAATGTTACCATAAGGCTGGATGAAAAGGTGAAAAGTGCCGAAGATGTAAAAAAATTGGGGATCAGTGTTGGAGACTACTGCTATTTTGATCCCAGGGTCGAGGTCACAAAATCCGGATTCATCAAATCCCGTCATCTTGACGATAAAGCCGGAGTCGCAGCACTGCTCGCTGCTGTAGCACATTTTGCCGGAACAAAAAGAGTTCCCGAATATGACACTCTCTTTTATATTTCTGTGGCGGAAGAGGTCGGGAACGGAACCGTTTCCAGAATTCCGGAGAACACTTTTGAGATAATCGCGGTCGATATGGGTGCACTTGGCGAAGGTCAGGAGAGTGACGAGTACACGGTCTCTGTTTGTGCCAAAGATTCCTCGGGACCTTTTGATTATGAAGTAAGAAAAAAGATCGTTGATCTGGCAATAAAACATAAGATCCCTTATAAGATCGATATTTATCCGATGTATGGAAGCGACGCCGCTGCTGCATTGAGGACAGGTGTGGACGCAAAGCACATGCTTTTTGGACCGGGAGTGGATGCTTCCCATTCTTTCGAAAGAGTACACCGGGATTCCTTGGACGCGACAACTGAGC
>JAWOER010000263.1:0-7779 GCA_046482655.1 Candidatus Delongbacteria bacterium
CTGGGCAGAACCAAATATATTTTATCCGACACCACCCAGATAATGTTCTCAATAGTGCTGATATTTGTTCTTGCCTACAGCCTTGAATACCTTCCTCTGGTAAAAATTGATAAAACAGTAATTGATTACCATTCAGTATGGCAGTTCGTTCTTTTCGGATATATTATATGCCTGATAGATGCATACAGCAAAACAAAAAAATATGACGAAGTTATAGATAGCTGGAAAAAGAAGAAAGGCATAGATACTTAAGTATCTGTCTTGACGCGGTAATCGTACATCAGTACGGATGCACAATTGGCAATATTAAGTGAATTTTTTGTGCCTCTCATTTTTACGGAAACGATATTTTGACACAAACCAAGGGTTTCTTTTGTTAGTCCGATTTCCTCATTACCAAGAACAATAGCAGTCTTGGTATCGAAGCTAAAGCAGGAAAGGTCATCAGACCCGGGGCCTGTTTCGGCACCTATAAGGCTGTAACCTTCCAATACAGAAGAGTCGAAAACACTGCGGACATTTTTGTGTGAGATTATATCAACATATTTTTCCGCCCCTTTTGCAGTTTTAGAGATCTTTGGATTATCTGTTCCCGGAGTAATGCCGCAAAGGATAAGTTGTTTGATGCCAAAGCATTCGCAGGATCTGATCACGGATCCTACATTGTGGGCAGATCTTAAATTTTCCAGAATTATTACGAGTTCACAAGTATTCTTTTGCACATTATCCACATCGGCAGACATTTTGATAAACCTGGATTCGGGCTCCGGATAACCCATATCTTCTTTAATCGTATGGTAAAGAAAATGAGTAAGCTCAAGCTTGATCCTGTGATCTGTCTCAAGAACTATATGTTCAATTTCCTCCTTATATTTACCGTCACTTTCTTTTAAAAATTTCAGATAATTCCGAATATTTTCCATGTCAGGCGTGATACCCCGGATAAGTTCCTGCCGGATACGACTGAGTTCGTCTGCAATTTTAAAATACCTCGTTACATCTTTTAGTTTATTGAATTTTGATCTGCTCAGCATATAAGATTGACCGTGTTGGATACTCTATTCATCATCCTTTAATTCCTCATCACCGACATAATACCCGATTTTGTCTATAGGGTTCGTTACAGAAGTTGCTATGTTCATAAGGTGGGAGCTGACCCTTTTAATATACCTCATGAACAGACCGTAGCCTACATAATTAACTGTTGCTGAAGGTTCTCTCGACACCAGTTCGGAAAGGTCCTGATCAACAGCATTCTTTATATCAAAATGGGAGTCAATTATCTTTTTTGCCATCTCGTCATCACCCTTTTTGAAAGCATCCAGAGTATTTTTGTATATTGAAAGTATTTTCGTCGAATATGTTCTGATCTTAGTGTTCAATTCTTCGTCCTTGAGCATGTGCTTTATTTCAGCTATTTCAGCAATATTTTTACTGTAGTCGCCTATCCTTTCAAAATTATTGACTATTGTTGCAAGTAAAAATGCGGTATAGAGCTGCTGCTCCTCTTTGTCGTTAATTGCAATATGTTCAAAAACCTTTTTTCTTATCGATCTTTCAAAATGATTAAGAACATAATCCTGCTTTCTGACTTCTTCGATCTCTTCCGGCGTAACTTTTTTATTCAGGTCATCAAAAATTATCCTGATCACATATTTATATTGCCTGAATGAAATTTCTGCCATTTCATAAGTATCGTTAAGAGCCTGAGTTAAAAGATCCTGCCTGGAGAGCATTTGAAAAAGCTGTTTAAACATTTTCTCCTCCTACTAATTTTGATTTCAGATAAAAATTATAGTTATAGGTATAATGAAAAATATGACCAGTAAAAAGACTACAGCCCATATTCTGTTCTTTTTAACTTTTAGCGCAAAATATTCTGCAGATCTTATGGGAAGTACCCTGAGCGGTACAAAGAGAAGTGCCCCGAAAATATTGAACAGAGTGTGGGCAAAGGCAATACTTATAGCGCTGGTGTTTCCTGTCACCAGGGACGCAAGAATACCTGTGATCGTTGTTCCGATATTGGCTCCGACAGCATAGGGAAAAATTTGTTCGATCGTAAAAATACCGGCACCGACAAGGGGCACAATAAGAGAAATTGTGATCGACGAGGATTGAACGGATATCGTGAACAGAAGACCGAAAATTAATGCAGTTACGGCATTGCTGAAGACGAATTTATGGATGATCCTTTCGAATTTACCGATCAGTAATTTTTTCATTATTGAAGACATCATATTTAATGAAATGAACAGACATATTAAAGAAAATATGATCATCACTGTGAGTAAAAGCCCGTCGTAATCGGGATAATGACTGACCTTCCCCATCAGTTCATGAGATTTTACAGGGTAACCCATCGTTTCTGCAATAAAATTTTCAATAAACTTTGACACTGACTTTACCAAAGAATCCAGCGGTGATCTGAAACTGACCCCTGATGTACCCACGAACAAGGTCGTAAAGAATTCCGATGTTCTCGCGATAAATCCTGTGTATATTTCTATAGGCAGAAAAACCAGTACAGCGAACCAGTTAAAAAAATCATGAACTACAGCCGCGGCAAAGGATCTGTGGAACTCTAACTTATTCCTGACCTGACCGAATGCAACGATTATACCGGTTACGGAAGTACCGATATTTGCCCCCATTACCATAGGTATCGCATTTTCAAAACTCATCGTGCCTGCTCCCACAAAAGCCACTATGATGGATGTCGTTGTACTCGATGACTGGATGACGGCTGTCGTGAGTATTCCGATGAACAGGGCCACGAAGGGGTTTGAGGTCGCGTTTTGAATTATACCTGTCACATCAGAACTGAAATAATGTTTAAAAACCTCTCCCAGCAGTTTTATGCTGAGCAGAAAGAACCATAACGAGAATAGCATTGAAAGACTCTTGTATGCCCATCCGTATTGTGATTTATTTTCCAACTTTAATTTTCCCGGATTTGTTAGATCTTTGTTAGAGCGCCGTAATTTAAGCCCTTCAAACACAATATGCAAATGCAAATTTATGCCGTAATACAGAAAAAAATTAGTTTGCGAAATATTACTCTTTAACTTATATTATCGGGCGCATCTGCAGTTGGCTAAAATGAACAAACCCTAAAAAGCAAAAGTTTATATGTCTCTGCCGGGCACTGCAAAAATAAAATCAGGAACGGACTTATGAACAGGATCAGATACAATACAATTATTCAGGCCATAACTTTTTTAATGATCCTGTCCTGCTCGCAAAAGTATGACGATAACGGGATATTTTCTGATGATGATATAAGGGACAGTACTTTTTCGACGATCGGTAATGATACTGTGGTCTGTATCGGCAAGTCATATTTTAACGATGGGAATATCTATATCGGCAAAAAAGAGGAAGGTTCAGACACCCTTTCCTGGGCAGAATCAATGTTTAAGTTCGTTCTTCCCGACACGACGGACCTTGACACATCTTATGTCCTTTACAGGATCAACTCAAAAGATTCAATTCATCTCGGAAAAGGTGTAAATGTCTATAAGGTGAGCAAAGAATGGGCTTCTTCAGATTCTGTGATAAGCATACCTGAAGGACGGGAACTCTACGGCACAGTATATTTTAATTCAGATTCACTGACCCTCGGTATCAGTGACAGCCTTTACCTGGAACACGAATCGGGTGACACGATAAGCTTTATGTTCGCTAATACGGACTCTGCTTTTGTAACTCCTGTAACGCAGCTCTATTCCTCAAAATGGTCATATGAATCACAAAGGCCGGTCATTAGATCTGTTTACTCTTTTCCCGACACGGTAACCACAGAGAACGGAGACAGTACTTTTACTGTATATGAGCATAAAAGCGATTTTGTAAATGACGATATATCTTTTGGTTATAAAGAACCGTCATTTTTGGAAGAAACAGTAAGTGATGAATTTTTAAAGATCGGAGGCGTTTCGGGAGAATCCTATACCGCCAAAATAGATCTTTCAGAAATACCACAGGGTTCAAAAGTATTGGATGCGAGGATATGTCTGAAAAAAGAAGGCGACAGGGATGATCCGGTTTACGGTGGTCTTGACTTTGTCATACCCGAGGGCGATAATGTGTACAAACCTGAAATATATATACATATCCTGCAAAACTCTGACTGGCATACCCTGGACTATTCACAGCTCGATGAATACTACCGCTGGGAATATGAGATAGAAGGTGAGTTGAACTATTTTACAATGGAAACTGCCATACAGAACTGGATAGAGGACCCCGATTCCAATCACGGCTTTCTGATCACAGCCAATATTGACGATTGTAAAAACGCTTTCGGTTCCAGTGTATTCGAAAAACCCGAGATCGATATAATATATATAATTTACGATGACGAATGAAATTAATGGGAAATAACATGCTCGGATACCTTTACCTTATAATATTTTTTATCTTCTCATGCGCAATTTGCGAAACTTCACCTTTTTCCTTTGTTTCGATGGGAGATATCGAACCGTCAATGCAAAACAGCACCGGAATTGCGAACGCGGACTCTCTGATCATCAATAATCAGAATTATGCAACATGGTCAAAATTGGCAAATGCGACTTTCTCAATTTCTTTTTCTCAATATCTACACAACATCGAAAAGACAGAAGGCAGTTCAAAAAGATCATCTGACTACGACAGATTTACTTTTGAAGACCTGAGTTTTGCTTTTCCTTTCGGGAAAAATAATTTTTTTGGTATTTCGTACTATCCTCTGTCGATAGTGGACATGACAAATGTTTTTGAAAAAGAAGCAGAGAATATTGATGCGGAACGCCTGATCAGAACATTAGAAACAAGAAAAGGAAGTATATCCAACGCCTCTCTGATATACGGAAAAGCATTCGGAACACTTTCACTTTCTTCAAACATCTCCTTTAAATTCGGCAATTACGACACAACAACAAGATATAATGTTATAGGATATGAAGGAGGAGAAGAAGATTGGGAAAATACTCATGAGAAGAGACAGACAGACCAGATCTCTCATGTCTCTGCAGGAGGAGGATTTCTTTACGGATCGCCCTTCGGAATTGATCTTGGTGCAGAAATTTCCGTTCCCGTGAATTCTTACGGCTACCGTTTTAAAGAGTTTGACCGGACAGATACGACCGGAAGGATCCTGGAAACAATTTATTCTGATGAATACGAGCTTAAAGATATTGAATGGCCAATGGAGTTCGGACTCGGATTTTCATACGGCAAAAAACATTTTCTGCTATCCTACGACTACAGACATAAGAATTTTAAAGGAATTAACACGGGACTCGATGAAACGGAGCTGACAAATTATTTCCGGCACACTGCGGGGATAAAGTTTGCGCCCGGAAAACGCGTTTATGACCCCTATTACAAAAGAATGTCATATTCGGGAATTTTTACAATTGAAAAACGCCCCTTTGAATATGAAGAGAATCCGGTTTATGATGTTACGGGATCTTTGGGATTGGATTTCCCTTTCAATAATAAGATGACAGATATTGGTCTCATTATCAGCTACACAAGGTCAGGATCGATTTCAAAAAACGGTTTGGAAGGTAATACAGTTAAATTTCAGTTCAACTTTATATCATCAGATAACTGGTGGCTGAAAAAGGAAAAATACAATGATTAAAAACTATCGGAGGAAAATATGAAAACCCGTTGTTTTCTGCTGGCTGTTCTTACCGCTTTTCTGGTAATCACGAGCTGTGCACCCAGCACTCAAACAGTTAAAGACGATAAGCTGAAAGAAGAACCCGGACAAGTTTCAGAAGCAAAACAAACAAAAGAAAAAGTCGAGTTGACCGATGAGATGAAGTACGAGATCAACAAGAATTCGAGTTTTGCACAGTCAAAAAGGCAGCAAAAGAAATATAGAGATATGGTCGAATATATAAACAAGATTATTGAGATCGACCCTGAATTCGAGCATGCAAGAGATATTCTGCTGTACTGGCGGGGAGGCGGATATGAGGAGTTGGGCCTAAGAGATTCCGCAATAACAGATTATGAGAATTTTTCTGAAATGAGGCCTGATCACTCTCAAGTACTGATAAAGCTGGATTATATGTATGCGACCAGTGGAGAGATCGAAGAGGCGATTGATGTTGTGCACAGAATGATAGACATTGACGACGAAGATAAATCACTGTATAAAAAACTTGGGACCTACCATTATCAGATGGCAGAGGAATTGAGGGAAAATGACCCCGACGATCCCGAGATCGAAGAACACGCTCTTGCAGCGATCGATGCTTTGGAAACTTATACAGAACATTTTCCCGATGACGAAGAAACAAGTGACCTCCTCACATACCTCGTCTCCAAATTTTTGGACCGCGAGGCATATAAATTAAGACTTGAAGAAAATTTGAGGCTGAATCCTGATGATTCGAAAACAATTGAAAGACTTTCTTCCATTTATTATGACGAGGGTCAGTCAGAAAGATGTGCAGAACTTTTGGAAGAATTACTCGAGAAAAAACCCGATGACCTGAAAGCCATCAGAAGGCTTATCAGAATATACAGGAACGATGTGAATAAGGCTATCGCCTACAATAAAAGGGCGATGCAACTTGATCCCGACAATGAAGCATACAATATCAGTCTCGCAAAGTTATACTCGGAGATCCAAAGATTTGCCGATGCCCGCGCCGAATGTATCAAGGCAAGGTCAAAAAATCCTAAAAATTCAAACATATACAGAACTTGGGCTTCTGTATATACATCAAGTATCGCCGCATGCAGCAATGTAATAGAATATCAGGATAAACTCGTATTCACTATAGCTTACGGACTTTATAAAAAAGCGGGTGACACCAGAAGAACGCATGCTATGAAGGAGAGCGGTCAGGTGCCTTCCAAGTCTGATTTCTTTACAAATAAATCAACCAGACTTCCCAAAAGAGAATGTTATAGCTGGATAAATCCTGAATGGGATGAAGTGGATTATATCGAAACTTATTTAAAAACACTATGATGGAAGGCCGTGTTGTTCATATAGGTTCAGACCACGGCGGATATGACCTTAAATGCCAAATCATAGAGTTTCTTAAAGAAAAAGGATATAGTACAAATGATCTCGGAACTTACGATAAATCTTCTGTTGATTATCCCGAGTTCGGAAAGAAAGTAGCCCGTGCGGTACAAAAAGATAAATGTCCAGGTATAATTATATGTGGTACAGGCATAGGAATATCCATCGCTGCAAACCGGTTTACCGGCATCAGGGCAGCGTTGTGCCACAGTACTGAGTATGCCAGACTGGCCAGAGAACATAATGATGCGAACATACTCGCTCTCGGAGGCAGATTTACAGGAGCTTTTCTGGCATTCAAAATAGCGGAAGTTTTTTTAAATACCGAATTTACGGGCGGAAGGCATCTTAGAAGGGTAAAAATGATAGACAATAAATAATCTTTGCAGGAGTGCGATATGAATGTATTAAAAAATTATGACCCCGAAATATTTGAGACGATCGAGAATGAAAAAAGAAGACAGAACGACAAGATCGAACTGATAGCGTCTGAGAATTTTGTTTCAAAGGCCGTTCTTGAAGCTTTGGGATCTGTGATGACGAACAAATATGCCGAAGGATATCCGGGTAAAAGATACTACGGCGGATGTTCTAATGTTGATGAGGCGGAAAATATTGCCATCGAAAGGGCCAAAGAACTGTTTAACTGTAAGTGGGCCAATGTTCAGCCACACAGCTGATCTCAGGCGAATATGGCCGTCTATATGACACTGGCCCAGCCGGGTGACACCATAATGGGAATG
>JAWOER010000275.1:0-4102 GCA_046482655.1 Candidatus Delongbacteria bacterium
CTGCGGTGCTGTCGGTAGAAGCGTCGTCAACAACAATTATTTCGTAGTCTTTAAAATTGGATCTCATAAATCCGGCACTTTTTTCCAGAAATTTTTTTATGGCCTTCTCTTCATTGTATGCGGGAAGAATTAGAGAAACTGATAATTCTGTCATTTTTGCCTCTTCATCTAAAATATTCTTTTATTTGTTCAATAACATATTCGATCTGCTCTGTTCTCATTTCAGGGTAAAGCGGTAAAGACAGAATTTGACCGCATATCTTTTCTGTTATAAAAAAATCACCCCTTTTATAGTTCAAATAGTCATAAACAGGCTGCAGATGCAGAGGGACCGGATAGTGTATTCCGGTAGAGACCCCGTGTTCTTTCAGAAAGCTTTTTAGATCATCTCTGTATGGCGTCTTGATAACAAAAAGGTGCCATGAGGAATTTGCAAAGGATTCTTCATCAAAAATATCAACAAACTGCAGCAGTTCTTTTTGGTATTTCTTAACTATTTTTCTTCTGGCCTTGTTCCAGTCGGAAAGATATTTCATTTTAACATTCAGAACAGCCGCCTGAAGATTGTCCATTCGTGCGTTCGTTCCTTTTCTCAAGTGTTCATATTTTGACATTCTGCCGTGATCCGAGGTTGTTTTTATCTTTTCAAACAACTCTTTGTTATTAGTGACTACTGCGCCCGCATCTCCGAATGCTCCCAAATTCTTACCCGGATAAAAACTGAAGGAGGTTACGAACGAATAACTTCCGGTAACTTTTTTCTTATATTCAGCAAGGTGAGATTGAGCTGCATCCTGAATGACTGTGATATTACTATTATCAACTGCTGAAATTATAGAGTCGTAATCCGCAGGCTGCCCGTACAGATCCACAATTATAACGGCTTTTGTCTTGGAATTGACCGCTTTTCTTACTCCAACAGGATCGATCAGCCCTGTCTGCTCATTACAGTCAACAAAGACTGGCTTTGCATTACAGTTGATAATGGATTCGGAAGTTGCGATGAAAGTATGTGCCGGGCAAATGACTTCATCACCCTCTCCAATATCTAAAGATCTTAATATCAGTTCCAGGGAACTTGTTCCGCTCGCAGTTCCGGCACAATACTCTGCAGAGCACATGCCGGCCCAGTTTTCTTCAAAGTATTCCAGTTCATTTCCCCTTATGAAGGATGAGCTTTCGATCACTGAGGCTATCGCTCTATCTATCTCATCCCTGATCGACAGGTAGTTAGCTTTCAGGTCAAGGAAAGGTATTTCCATATTCAGATTTCTCCCTGTTTTAAACTATCTCTTGTAATTTATCCTTTTTATCCCAAGATATCAAACTTTAAATTTCACGGTTAACGAGAGGCAAAAGGAAGAAAAGAGGTACTAAACCGACAGCATATACTGCCGCAGTTACCAAAAAGCATAAGCTAAAATTACCTTCCCCGATAAGAAAACCGCCTATGACTGCAGAAGCATTCCAAAACAATCCCCAGGCGATCACACCAACAGAATTCCATTTTCCCCTGTGTTTTTTCGGGACTGCATCCATAAGTATTGATCTGCTTAAGGGCTGGGCCGCATTCATAAGAGCTCCACGAAAAATATAAAGAGGTATCATTATCCAGACCGCAGGATACAAAGCAATAATAAGGAGAAAGACCGTGGCGATCAGTTTTGATGCCAGCATCATTTCAACACGGCCCCGTTTTACAGAAAATTTCTGCGTGATTATTGCAAAAGAGCCGGTAACAATAAAAGTTGTTCCCATAATCATTTGAACGGTAATGGGTTTCATATCATAAATCGCCCGAAAAAAAACAGGAAAAAATTTTACGGTCATGCCTGCTCCCATTCCTATAACGAGATTTGACGAAGTTAAAAGCAGCGGGATCTTTTTTCTTCTTTTTGTAAGTAAAGGATCAATATCATCTTCAGGATTTTGAACAATAGATTCGCTCTCATCGCCCAGAGATCTGTTATCTTTGAAAAAGAAAACAAGAACGGCCGAGATAAGGGAAAAGAATATTCCCACCAGCATTACAGATCGGAGAATTGTAAGGTCCCATTTGTCACCGAAATGAAGGAACAGTATGATATTGAGGAAAGGACCGAAAGCCATTCCGCCCTGGCGGACCAGATGAAGTTTTGAATATACGCCCGATCTTTTTCCCGTACGGATGGAATCTGCAAAAATTGACTCAAAGGCCGGTCTGTTGAGTCCCTGAAAGGCACCCCACAAAAATAAGGCTGCAAATATCGCTATGATATTACTCGAAAAAGCAAGGGTCAGCATGGCGGCTATACCTACAAAAGATGCAGATTTTAGCATTATATCCCTTCCGAACTTGTCGGCAAGGGCTCCGGAGGGAAATACGAGAGCCGTCATAGATATGCCTGTTATTCCGGAAGCTACACCCAGAAGTTCGTTCGGCGTCAAACCGAATATGCCCTGTGATCTTTCTGCAAAGATCACAATATAGAGACTTAAAATGTTTCCCATCCATATTCCGCGTCCGAAAGACTGCAGTCCGGTATACGCGAAAGCCAGCTGAACATTATCGGATACTATTTTTTTTAGTCTTTTTCTCATAAGGGACATTTACTCTTCTCTGTTAATGAGAGGTATAAGAAATATTACCGGTATTGTTCCTATTGTATAAATTATGCCTGTAACTATAAAGCATAATCTGTAATTGTTCTCTCCGATCAGAAAACCGCCAAGTACGGCAGAAGCATTCCAGAAAAGTCCCCATGCGATTGTTTCTACAGAATTCCATTTTCCTCTGTGCTTTTTGGGAACTGCGTCCATCAGTATGGAACGGCTGAGCGGCTGGGTTGAATTCATTAATGAACCTCTGAGAATAAACAGCGGTATCATTAGTAAGAGGGAAGGGTAAAAAGCTATTGCAAAAAGAAATATCGTGGCCAGCACCTGAGCAGTCAGCATTATCTCGCCCCGTCCTTTTTTAACTGAAAACTTCTGAGCTATTATTCCTAAAGCTCCGGTACCGATAAATGTGCCGGCCATCACAAGCTGGACCGCAATTGGTTTTAAGTCGTATATCGACCGAAAAAAGACAGGAAAGAACCTCACGCTCATTCCGGCTCCCATTCCTATTATCAGGTTGGAAGAAACGAGGAGGAGAGGAATTTTTTTTCTTCTTTCGGTCAGTTTTGTGTCAACATCGTCGGATTCGGGTTTAACAGTTATAGATTCACTCTCATCACCAAGTGATCTCGCATCTCTAAAAAAAAGAAGCAGTACAGCCGACATTAGAGAGAAGGATATGCCCACATACATAACTGCGCGCAGAATGTTAATATCCCACTTGTCTTCGAAATAAAGGAACAAAAGAACATTCAGCAAAGGCCCGACGGCCATTGCGGTCTGCATTACCAGATGGAGTTTTGCATAGGTGCCTGATCTTTTACCCGAAGCCAGTGAGTCTGCGAATATTGACTCGAAGGCCGGCCTCGAAAGTCCCTGAAAAGCGCCCCACAAAAACATTGCTGCAAATATTGGTATTATGCTTTGAGAAAATCCCAGGGTCAGCATTGCCGATATACCGACAAGAGAAGCCAGATGAAGCATTTTTTCCCGTCCGAACTTATCTGCCCAGTGACCGGAGGGGAATACGAGTAATGTCATGGATATTCCGGTTATCCCAGATGTCACTCCGAGAAGTTCATTGGAAGTAAGGCCGAAAACACCCTCTGCTTTTTCGGAAAAAAGCACAATGTAGAGACTTAGAATATTTCCCATCCATATACCGCGGCCGAACGATTGAAGTCCTGTAAAAAGAAAAGCCAATTTCACATTACCGTTCACTACCTTTTTTAACTTACTCTTCATTGTTTTTTACTCTACTAAATTAATTTTCGTTTTTGACGGCATGGAATATATTAAAAAAAGGTAAAAACCGCTACTAAAATTACAAAATAAATATACTCGCTTGTTTTAAAATATCCCTTGACTTTTTGTTTTTAGTGTATTACATTACCAATACACTAATGCAGTTCGCTGACGGTGGCAATTAAAATAGGGAAGAGTATGCACGACAATAATGAAATAATATTCCAGATCCAGCCGAGTTCGGGCGTTCCTATATATA
>JAWOER010000018.1:0-2670 GCA_046482655.1 Candidatus Delongbacteria bacterium
GCTGGAGATCGGATTTGGGAACGGGGAATCACTTATAAAACTGGCAAAAACTGAACCTGAGTATAATTTTTTTGGTATAGACAGAAAAATGGACAGGGTGAGGACAGCTCTAAAAAAGTTAAATATGACCGACAGGATCCCGAATTTAATTATATCACGAATGGGTGCAGAATATATCCGAAAAATAATAAGACCGGCATCATGTGCAGAGATCATAATGAATTTTCCTGATCCATGGCCCAAAAAGAGACATAATAAGAACAGAACGATAGACAAAAAATTTATTAAGATCATACATTCACTGCTCACAGATGGAGGTGCATTCAGATATGCTTCAGATCACGAAGAATATTCTTTGGAAGTATCAAAACTTTTAAACGATTCATCAATGTTTATAAATTCGTATCCTGTTCCATATAAACATAAAGTTGAGAACAGGATCCAGACCCGGTTCGAGAAGCATAAGGTGAGAGAAGGAAAGCAAATATTTTATATCAAATATAAAAAGCTCAATTAAAGGGTTTTTTTACCGGTCTCTTCGCCCAAAAGTTTATTTTTTAATTTCTTTTCTCTTATTCTTGTTCTGAATTTTATGATATATGTTTTTGATATATAGTACATTACAGGATAGAGTATGATCCCTAATATGATGCCTCCGATCGAGACCATCTTGAACATAGTTATAATATCTTTTCCCACCTCATTAATGTTGCTTAATGAAAAATGAATAAATAACTGATTAAATCTTTCATAAGAAAAGTCATTCAGAATAAAAATCCGTCCCAGAAAATGCTGTGCGTAAAAAACGGGCATTGCAGAAAAAGGATTTGTTATGGCCGTACTTCCGATGACCCCTGCGAGTTTATTTGTTTTAAATATGGTACAAATAAGCAGTGTGAAAAGTGTCTGGAAAGGTATTACAGGCAAAAAACCAATAAAGATACCTATTGCAAATCCGTGCGCAATGTTTTCCGGTGAGTCCTCCTTTCTTACGAAAAGGAGGAAATAATATTTTATTATCCTTAATATTCGTGTATACAACTGGTGTCTTTTTCTGTATGATTCTGAAATTCCGGTCAAAATTATTCTCTATTGCCTGATCTTTTTATCAAAATAAGTTCTAAGATGCTCTATACCTATTCTTTCCTGTTCCATTGAATCTCTGTCTCTGATCGTTACCGATCCGTCGCTGATGGTTTCATGATCGACGGTCAGGCAAAAAGGCGTTCCAATTTCATCCATTCTCCTGTACCTTCTTCCCACAGCACCCTTATCATCAAAAAATATTCTGAATGATGACCTCAGGTCTTTCTCGATCTTTTTTGCAATTTCGGGAAGACCGTCTTTATTTACAAGCGGGAATATGGCTATTTTAACCGGTGCGATGCGGGGATGAAATTTCATTACGATCCTTTTTTCCTTGTTAACTTCCTCTTCGTTATACGCATCGAGCAGAAATGCCATAAAGGAACGGCTTGCTCCGGCAGAGGTCTCAATTATGTTCGGTATAAATTTCATTTTATCCGTTTCATCAAAATAATGTTGTGATTTTTTTGAGTGTTCTTCATGTTTTGAAAGGTCATAATCAGTTCTGTTGTGAATTCCTTCGATCTCGCCCCAGCCAAAAGGAAATTCATACTCAATGTCCACGGCTTCTTTTGCATAATGAGCGAGTTTATCTGCAGGATGTTTGCTAAAACGGAGTTTTTCGGGATCTATTCCCATCTCTTTAAACCATTCCATTCTTGAATCTTTCCAAAATTCGAAATACTTTTTATCATCATCAGGTTTTATAAAGAATTCCATTTCCATCTGCTCGAACTCTCTTGTCCTAAAGAGAAAATTTTTTGTATTGATCTCATTCCTGAAAGCCTTGCCGATTTGCGCTATGCCGAACGGGATTTTTTGCCTTCCCGAATTTAAAACATTTGTAAAATTGACAAAAATACCCTGAGCTGTCTCCGGCCGCAAAAAAACTGTATTTTTTGAATCCTCCAAAGGGCCTAGAAAAGTTTTGAACATAAGGTTGAAGTTCCTGGGTTCTGTAAAAGAATCTTTATTTCCGCAAACAGGGCAATTGAGCAGTGGGAGCAGGTGGATGGATAACGAAATGTTATCCAGTATAAGATCAAAAGATTCTGACTCATTATGTAAACTCAAGATTTCTTCAATATCCGGTTTTGTCCCTTTTAAATTTTCTGTCAGAGATCTGATGTATTTGTTTTTTTTCTTTTTATTAAAATTTTCAGACAGTGTATCGATCCGGAATCTGGATCTGCATTTCTTACAGTCTATCATAGGGTCTGTAAAATTATCAACATGTCCCGAAGCTTTCCAGACGCCCGGATGCATAAGGATCGAAGCATCAATACCCTCAATATTATCCCGGTAGGTCATGTTTTTCCACCATTCATCCTTAATATTTCTTAAAAGTTCTACTCCCATCGGACCATAATCCCAACAGCCGTTCAAACCGCCGTAAATGTCACTAGATTGGAATACGAATCCTCTTCTTTTTGCAAGAGATACGATCTTTTCAACACTTTTTTCTGTCATTTCATTCCCCTACCAGTCAAATTCAAATTTGCTTTTTTCTTCCTCGATCCTGATCTGATCGAGCATATTTTTTGCGTCCTTACTGCCGAGTTCTGCCGATATTGAATAATAATC
>JAWOER010000067.1:0-3669 GCA_046482655.1 Candidatus Delongbacteria bacterium
CGGTCGGCTCACCCATGGAAACCCAAACGTCAGTGTAGATAATATCAGCATCTTTTACACCAGCGGCGATTCCATCAGTGATGGTGATCGGGAAAAAAGAGAGATGGTGAAAAGAGAAGTAGAAAAACTGTCCCTTCAGCAGAAAAGTGTCGTTTACCTTAAAAGCTACGAAGGTAAAAAGTTTAGAGAGATTGCAGATATCCTGTCTCTCAACGAAGGAACGGTCAAAAAATATTTTCACAGGGCGGTAGAAAATATAAAAAATAATATAGGTATTTAAAAAGGGGCGAAATTATGGAAAACATTAAAGATAAAATTTTCGATCTCGTGTATGGAGAAATAAACGATGCCGAAGAAGCCGGCAGAATAAATAAAGTCTTAAATTCTGATCCTGAACTTAAGGAATCTAAACAAGCACTTGAAAGACAGAAAGAATTTATAAAGACCGAAACATTCGTTGACGCCCCGGACGGTCTTCTTGAACAAAACAGGAAAAACCTGTCGGCTTCAATTTCGGATCTTAGACCTCATTCAGTATTTGATATAAACAGTTATGTAAAGAATTTTGCAAAATACGCAGCTGTTGTGCTCCTTACATTCTATGCGACCATGTATCATTTCGGACCGGAAAAAACATCAGTTCCTTCAAACATCACTCACTCAAGAAGAAACGACATACCTTACACACAAGTTGCTCATACCCAAGAAAATGTTTACAGCGGTATAGATATGAATAAATATAAAGTTGACAACCTCAACATCGAAGAATCGGGAAATGATCTTATAATCAATTTCGATGTAAGCACAAATAAGGTGATAAAAGGCTCAAAGAACGACCCCGAGATCATTAAAATGTTAAACTACCTCGTGGAGCACGAAAACTCTTCGGGAGTAAAATATAAAACTATGAGAGCTATGAACAGATCCGGAGACACTCCCTTTACGGAAACACTTATAAGAGTAATGAGTACGGATAAAGACCCGCTGATCAGAAGAATGGCTATGAAAATGGTATCTGATAAGACTTCAGATCTTGCCGTTCGCGAAGCTCTGTATAAAGTCGTTCTTACAGACACTGACCAGACGAACAGGATCGAAGCTCTCACTATACTTGAAAGCGCGGACTCCGAATTTGCGAATAAAGCTCTAAGAACCGTTTCCGCGGAAAATAACGAATTTTTTAAATTCAAAGCAGAAAAATTAAATTTGAACGAAGAATAAGGATATAAAAATGAAGATAATAAAAATAATACCGTTCATTCTTATAATATACAGCTCGATCTTTGCGGCAGCTTTAGAAAGATATGAATCAGACGGAATTTTAAAAATATCATCAGGAAATGCCGGAATTAAACAGATAACACTGGACGGAAATGCTCTGAGCTGTATCGTAAAAGGCGGCACATCAAAAGAAGCTGTTGTTTACCTTTCGGAAAAGAACATATCGCCAGAAGATATTGATAAACTAAAATTCACCAAATCCGCAGAAAACAAATTTCCTTCCGCCGACATTACTGTATCGGGTAAAGAATTTAAGATCGATCTCACAAATGAAAAGAACAAAGAGCTTTATGCCTTAATTCTGACACCTGAGGAAATATCTGTCGCAGTTCTTTTACAAAGCGGAAATATTAAAGTTGAGAACATCAAAGGCGAGATGCTTATTGACGGTAAAAGTATAAGTACGACCATAAAAGACACTTCCGGAGTTATAAACTACCGTAATAAATCAGGCGATCTTAAGATAGATAATTTCGAAGGCGTGCTCGACATAAAGACCTATTCGGGCGACATCAGTCTGGGAAAAATAACCGGCTCAGTAAAGGCTGAAAACATTTCCGGTGACCTTACTGTTCAAAACCTCAAAGGAAACATCAGTGCGAAACTGGATGTGGGAAACATATCTCTTACAGAAATTAAGGGCTCCAAAGCCGATATTGAAAGCAAAAGCGGAGATATAATGATAAATTCCTCCAATAGTTCTGAACTCGGGATCAGTTCGTCTATGGGTAATATAACCGTAGACAACTCGGATTTTGAACTGGTTGACATCAGCCAGAAATTGGGAGAACTCAATATAGGATATACCTCAGGAGATATAAACATTGATATGAATATGGGTGAGATTAATATTAAAGACCTGCAGGGACCGCTCAAGGCCGACACGAATATAATCCTTAACTTCGGAGAGATCAACATTACATTAAAAGATCCTTCCGATTTCAATATTGAGGGACAGGACGGGTCAAAAACCGGATTTTCAAGTAATTTCAAAATGGGGAATTCAGTCAGGATATGCGGGAAAAACAATAAATGCCTGAGCGTAAAAGTTTCTATGGGCGATATTAACATAAAATAGCTGGAGTAAAAAAAATGAAGAATTTAATAATTTGTCTGATATCTTTTATAACAGTCTTAAGCGCAGAAACAATGACTAAATTTACAGATTTTACACTGCCTGCAGCCGACACATTAAAAGCTGATGTGAAAGTTTATAACGGCAATGCGCTGATAGACGGATATCTTGAAGGAAATCTCGATGTTTATTCAGGAAATATCAACATCGGCGAAGCAGGGAAAGTCACGGGATATGTAAAAGCTTATGCAGGAAAAGTTTTCGTCAAAGGTAAAATTGACGATGATAAAAGTTATTTTGTTGTTGATGAGATAAAAAGTCTGATCCTCGGTAAAGATAAAGATTTTCCGCAAAATCGGGAAATAACAGTCGGGATGGGTGTAAGCGGACCGGACAATGCCTTAACATCCGGCAACGATGATCAGAAAGGCTTTTTCTTTCATAATTCACTGATCAGAAAAGATTTTATATCCTATTCAAAAGTCGAAGGACTGTATTTGGGTATAAATGCAGATATTAAACTTCTCGACACAAAATATATTGACTTCAATGCCAACGCTTCGGGCGGATACGCATTCAGAATGGAAAAATGGCAGTATTATTTTGATCAGAAACTATCCTTCTTCGATGAAAAACTTATCCTCGGCGGAGCACAGTACAGGAGCGTGGCTTCGGAAGACCAGAGAAAGCTGCCCTCATCGCTCAATTCGGCATCGGCATTTTTCCTTCATCAGGATTTTTATAATTACTATATGGCCGAAGGTTACGGTCTTTTCGCCGGATCGCTGTACAATATCGAGCAGGGTGATAACAGCCACGAATTCGGAATAAAAGCGGGAGTTTATTCGGAAGATATCGACTCTTTGCGGAACAGAACACAGTGGGCGCTTTTCTTTAACGGAAGAGATTTTATACCTAACAAAGCAGTTGATGCAGGAAAACTTGTCGAACTTACATCAACTGCAAGATATGTCGGAAAGTTGAAAAGCATAAATACTTTTGTTGATACATATTATACTCACGAGCAGACACTGGATCAGTATGACCAGGAATTTTCGTTCACAAAAGGCCTTTTCAGCATCTTCGTGGAAAGCAGAGTGAAAGACATGTTCGTCTTCTCGAATCTGTTCAGACTTGAATCCGTCAGCCCTTACGATCTGTCCGCAGACAGAACAACGCCTAATTTCAAATACATCTCAATGGGCGGAACAGGCACTCTACCAGGCTATAAGCTAAACGAATTTAAAGGGAACAGAGGTTTTTACGACAGACTGATATTAGGCTTTACCGGTCTTGACATGTCTGAATTCAGG
>JAWOER010000105.1:0-2611 GCA_046482655.1 Candidatus Delongbacteria bacterium
ATCACCTATGGATGACACTCCCGCCTCCAAAGTCGGTCTGAGGGCAGGTGATCGTATTATGTTCATTGACGGAACCGATACAAAGGGGATGTCAATAAAGGATGCTTCCAAATATCTTAGAGGAAAAGAAGGGACGAAAGTTGTATTAAAGATCAAGAGGATAGGTTCGGAAGAATTACTTAAATTCAGTCTGACCAGAAAGAACATTAATGTCCGGAATATCCCGTTTTCTGCCGTAATGGACAACGGAATAGGGTATATAAAGCTTACTCAGTTCACGGCCACAAGTTATTATAATTTTGTAAATGAATTTGAAAAACTTGTCTTTAACGGTGCTTCATCACTTATCGTCGATCTGAGATTTAATCCCGGAGGTCTTCTGCAGTCTGCAGTAAAACTGTGCAGTGTTTTTCTTCCCGAGGATAAAGTGGTTGTTTACACGAGGGGCAGAGGAGATAATATTAATGGTGAATATACCACCTATCTGACACCATTGGATACAGAGATACCAATTGTCGTCCTGGTCAATGGTTCGAGTGCCTCTGCATCAGAAATATTTGCGGGTTCTCTTCAGGACCATGACAGAGCTGTAATTATTGGAGAACCGACCTTTGGAAAAGGTCTGGTACAGCAGCTCTTTGATGTGGGAAATTTAAAAAAGAGAAATCTGAAAATGACGGTCAGGAAATATTACACTGCAAGCGGCCGACTTATTCAAAAAGATGATATATTTAAAGATAACGAACAGAACGGCAACGACACGCTTTTTTACAATACCCTCGTAAATAAAAGAAAAGTTCCTACCGGAATGGGTATTATACCGGATGTTTTGGTGGAGCCGGTCAGAATTCCCGAATATATTGTCAGCCTCAAAATGAACAATTATTTTAATGATTTTCTATACTACTTTCTGGAAAAAGTACCCGGCCATACTTATGAGGGCTATGTTGACGATAAGATGATGGAGAGTTTTGGCAGCTATCTGGAGCGGGAAGGATTTAATTATAAGAGTAAGAGCGAAATTCTGGCAGATTCATTGTTGAACCGTGCGGAAGCTGAGGATCATTCCGAAGAGATAATTAAAAATATTAAAAAAGCAGTTGAATCTTTCAAAACAGCGGCCGATAAGGATTTCAACGAATACTCAGATGAGATAAAAAAGAATCTGAATACAGAGTTTTCGGTCTATTACTTTGGAAACAGGGAAAAATACAAGATATCCAACGAGTTTGATCCTGTAGTAAGAAAAGCTGTTGAGATTCTTATGGATAAAAATAAATACCAAACAATTCTGGGGTATTAAAAATGGAATATTCTGTTGAGAAATATCTTCTCGATGTTTCGAGAAAGAGCATTATGGCGGTGTTGAACGGCCGGGATTTGGAAGATATTGCCTTACGATCAGAACCTCCCGAAGAGGCTCTAAAAGAAAGAGCATCTTTTGTTACTTTAAAAAAGAATGGTGAATTGAGAGGCTGTATCGGGAGTCTGGAAGCATACAGGCCGCTCTACAAAGATGTGATCTATAATTCTGTAAATTCCGCCTTCAAAGACCCGAGGTTCGATCCTGTAACGGTCACCGAAATGGACAGTATTACCATTGAAATCTCTGCACTGTCCGAAAGAAAAGAAGTTCACTACAATGATTATGAGGAACTAAAGAAAAAAATTGAACCGGGCAGACACGGCGTATTTTTGACATATTCTATTCATTCCTCAACTTTTCTTCCGCAGGTATGGGAGCAGCTTCCCGAGCCTGACGATTTTTTTAATCATCTTTGTATGAAAGCAGGTCTTCCGCCTGAATTTCTAAAAAAAAACAAGGTAAAGATAGAGACATATACTGTTGAAAAATTTGAAGAAGGAAAAAGCCGCTAGGAGCGGCTTCAGACTGTCGAAAAAGTCCTTGAGAAATCAGGGGCTTTTTTTTGCGCCTAATTTATTTTCGTATTAAAACAACTCATATCATGAAATAGATGTATAATATACAATATTTTGCTTGATTTTGAGTTGTTTTATGTTTATATTTCCTGTATAACTGATTTCGGAGAAATTATGCTCAAAAAACTAGAATCAAAACAATTCGAATTAGAGATGGTGTATCTTGATGATTTAGTTCCAGAAAATCATCTATTGAGAAAGATTTCGAAGTATATTGACTTTAACTTCGTCAGAGACAAGCTCAGTCCATTTTACTGCGACGACAACGGCAGACCTCCAGTAGATCCAGTTGTGCTGTTCAAGATATATTTTCTCGGATTTTTATACGGGATAAGGTCTGAGCGACAGTTGATGCGTGAGATAGAAGTCAATCTTGCCTACCGCTGGTTTTTAGGATATAAGATCAATGAGCCGGTTCCCCACCACTCCACATTAAGCTTTAACAGGCTCCACCGTTTTCAGAACAGCGATGTTTTTAGAGAACTTTTTGATGAGATAGTTTTTTTGGCGATCCGGAAAAAACTTGTCACAGGCGAAGTATTATATACTGACTCAACTCACTTGAAAGCTAACGCGAACAAGAAGAAGTTCGAAAAGAGAGATGTTGAAGGTACTGCGAAGCATTATCTTGATGAGCTTGAAGAAGATGTGAATAAGGATCGTCTTAGCC
>JAWOER010000148.1:0-6221 GCA_046482655.1 Candidatus Delongbacteria bacterium
CAGAGTATATAGTCCTGATAAGGGTGTGGAAAAAGAGGATCGGACATGAAGAACATGCCGAGAATAAAGGCCGGGAAGGCGAAAAAGAGGGAGAAGAAGAACAGCTTTTTAAACTTTAAACTGTCGTCATTCAAGGCTTTTTTTTTTCGCCTCCCTCAGCTATAAACGCTTTGTAACCAAGCTGTTCTATCTTTTTGACTATTGTTTCGGGACTGATCGCAGATTCGTCTATTTGCATGGAGGCGCTGTTGGTAAGAAGATTTACGGCAGGATTCTTAACACCTTTAAGATTCTCTAAAGTTATATTTATAAGTGAACTGCAGCTGGCACAGTGCATACCCTTTATGTCGAGATCTAATGTTTTCATAAAAAAACTCCTTTTCTTGTAATATAGCTTCTATATTAAATAAAAAAAATGATCTTTATTCTATTTTTTCATTCTTGTCTGGAGGGCGATCCTGATTATCTCCTGAGTAGAGATATCTTTCCCTTTTTCCCGGATGATGCCGGATACCGTAATATTTGCGTCGGTATTTTTGTACCCGAGCCTGACTAGAGCGGAAACTGCTTCCGAGTCGGCGATCTGATCCTGTTTATTTAAGGGAGACAAAAAAGAAAGATCGTCGGTCTTGCCAAACTTGTCCTTTAGCTCAAAAATTATTTTCTGCGCAGTTTTTTTGCCGATACCGTGTGCCTGAGATATTAAGGTGACATCGGAAGTTACGATAGCGTTAAAAAGCCTGTCGTACTTTATATCGGATAACAGCTGGAGGGCAGTTTTTGAACCTATTCCCGACACGGAGCTGAGTACCGTAAAAAGTTCTTTCTCTTTTATATCCGAAAAGCCGAAAAGCGACATATCGTCTTCTCTGACCTTGAAAACCGTATGAAGTATCTGCTGCTCATTAATTTCAGCAGCTTTTGAATATGTAAAAGAGGTAATATTAACAGAATAGCCTACTCCTCCGCATTCAATTATTATCTTTCCCGGCTTTTTATAAAGTACTTTTCCTCTCAGCATTTCAATCATTCAGCTTTTATACTCCTCAGTTGTTTTTCATATTTAACCGTTTGTATGTATGATACTGCTATTGCTGCGGCATCGGAAGCGTCATTAGGTTTTGGCATTTCTGAAAGTTTCAGTATAGATTTTATCATAAACTGAACCTGCTCTTTTGTAGCGTTACCTGTTCCGGTAATATTCTGCTTAACCTCTCTCGGCGAAAATTCGGCAACTTTTAATCCGGACTTTGCAGCAGCAATGATCGCAGCTCCTCTTGCATGCCCGAGTTTAAGAGCAGACTGTATATTTTTGCCCACGAAAACTGATTCGATAGCGAAGCTGTCGGGCCGAAGTGAAGTTATTACTTCGCATATACCTTCATAGACCGTCATCAGCCTTTCTGCCATCGAAGATCTTGGTGTCGTTCTGATGACACCAAGCTCAATAAGATTTAAAGAACCTTCACTGCCTTTTTCCAGTACAGCGTACCCTGTACAGGCTATTCCGGGATCTATGCCTATAACCCTCATATTCAGATTTTATCCATATCAGCTTCGTCAATATCGGCATTATTATATACCCCCTCAACATCATCCAAATCTTCGAGTGCGTCAAGCAGGGACATAAGATTTTTTACTTTGTCAGAAGGAACTTTAACCTCATTATCCGCGATCATGGTAACTTCATTTGATTCGAATTCATATTTTGATTCAAGATCATGACATACGCTCAGGTAATCTTCATAGGCAGTCGTTATAACGAACTTTCCGTCCTCTGCCACCATATCCTCGGCACCCGCCTCCAGTGCATTCTCCAAAACTTCATCTTCATCTTTTCCTTCTGCATTGATCACGATCTGACCTATCTTTTTGAACATCCATGAGACCGAGCCGTTTTCGCCAAGATTACCGTTATGTTTTGTAAAAACATGTCTTACTTCGCTTACAGTTCTTACTTTGTTATCAGTCATCGTCTCGACTATTATTGCAACTCCCCCCGGACCGTAGCCCTCATAATTTATATCCTCGTAGGATACGCCTGGGAGTTCACCGGCACCTTTTAATCTGGCTTTATTAATATTATCCAAAGGAACATTGGCAGCCTTGGCGTTCAGTATCGCTGTTTTCAATCTGGGATTGGTATCCTCATTGCTCCCGCCAAGTTTTGAAGCGGTCATCACTTCTTTTAAATGTTTAGTAAATATCTTTCCCCTGGCAGCGTCTGTTTTTTCTTTTTTTCTTCTTATCGTAGCCCATTTTGAATGACCGGACATATATCAGCTCCTGCAAATAATTATATTCAATTGATCTCGAGTACTTCAACTTCTATATCCCCAATAGGAATGTTGATCTTGAATTTGTCACCCAGCTTTTTTCCCAGTAACCCTTTGCCGATGGGAGAATCAGCAGATATCTTTCCTTCCAAAGGATCTGCTTCCGCCTGGGATACAAGAGTATATTCAAGTATTTTATTTCTTGTATGATCTTTTATTTTAACATCGCTGAGTATTCGTATCTTTTTCGATCTCTTTGCGGTTTTTTTTACGATCTGGCTGTTCGATATATAGTATTCCAGTTCGGCTATTCTTATGTCCAGCGTAGAGAGATCTTCTTTTGCGGCTTTATAATCGCCGTTCTCTCTCAAATCCCCCAGTTTTCTTGCCTCGTTTACCCTGTCCAGAATTGCAGGTCTGTCCTTATGCTTGTATTCGTACAGTTTCTCTACAAGTTTTTTCATCCCTTCTTCAGTTACATAATTCATATTATTATCCCGATCCTTTTTTATATTTATTTTTTTAAAATTTACTGGTTGGAGGAATTTTTTATTTTCCTGAGTTCTTCTGATGCCTTGGAACTTATATCGGTCCCGGGCGCGATCTCAATTATTTTTTTGAGATACAAAGTCGCCTTTTCAAAGTTTTCTGCTTTGATATTATCGAGAGCAATTTTGTAATAAGATTCGGCCTTTCTAAAATTATCGTTCTTTTCTTTTACAGTTGTTTTGTTTTTTACATTCGGTTCTATTTCTTCAACTCTATCTTTAACATCCCTGCCGAATTTTCCGGGGAGGCCCGCGATAAGTTTTAGTGATGCATATGCAGAGTCATATTTTTTCTGCTTGATAAATTCTGAGGCGACAAAGGTGTATATTTCATGAAGTGCACCAAATAGATTCATCGGATCTATAGCAAGAGGTTCCAGTAAAGACCTTCTTTCCGGATCAAGTTCTACAAGAACGAAACCGGGTGTGAATCCAGGATCGTATTTGTTTATTGTTCCGGGTCCTGAGCTCGTGTTGAGATCCGCATTAATAAAGAGAAATGAATCTTCCAAAAAATCCAGGAGACCCTCACCGATTATTCTGTTGAATTCTAAACTGGCCTGATCATCAGAATGGAAATAGATCAGAAGAGGTATCCTGTCTTTTTCTGCTTTTTCTTCCGCCTGTCGCAAGGAAGGTGCCCAGTCAATTGCATATACCCATGTCAATACAAGCATTAATATTGCTAAAAATTTTTTCATCAATCAGTTTTCCGGTAAATATGTTTCCTTTCTTCGATCCTCTTTAGATAGTTCCTGCCTTCTTCGGGTATCCTTCTTTCGGTAGTAAGGATCTTGTAGGTTTCCTGATCGGATTTATTAATAAGGTCATGTATCTTGTATGCTTTGTTCAGTATAGTTCCCATACCCTGATTATAGGATGCTATTGCGTAATATTCATTCTTTGTTTTGCTGCTTGTTTTGCCGTGAGTCCTTTTCTCATATCTGTTCCACCAGCGGTAAAGAAAATTCATATACCATGTCCCCATCTTTAAGTTGTTCTCGGGGTCAAAAAGGTATTCCGGCTCAACTATCTTGTCGGTGCCGTAAAGAGCTTTATGTGCATCCCTTCCCGCCATTGTCGGAATGATCTGCATAAGTCCGCAGGCCATGGGTGTTCCGTCCGGCCGTCTGGAAAACGCTTTCGGATTAAATGCTGATTCTGTGTGGATAAGTGCCATGACCACAGAAATATCAAGATCGTATTTATCGCTGTGCTTAATTATCATGTCTATATAGTTTTCGGCTCTTTTTTGAATACTGTTCGGTGCCATTTCCAGGGTTAGAGTGAACTTTGTTCTTGCTCTGCCGTCCTCGCCGATCACGACTTCTTTTTTCAATCTGTCTTTCATTGCCTGTTCAATAAATTCTTCGCTGTTCGAAGAATCAACTGTTTTAACGATCTTTTGCTCTTCTTTGCTCTTTTTTTCTTCCAGCTGTCTTCTTTTTTCCCGCTCTTTTTTTGCTATTTCGGCCTGCTCTTTTTCCAGTTTGCGTTTTTCTTCCAACAGCCGCTGTTTTTCTCTAACCTCTTTCTCGGCTCTTGCCTTTTGTTCAAGTTCTTTTTTCTTTAATTCAAGAGCTCTCTTTTCTTCCTGTGATCTTCGTATAAGCCGATCCCTTTCTTGCTGAAACTCTCTCTGAAGTTCATTTAGTTTATCTCGGTTTTCTTTTTTTGTCTTTTCAAAAGCGATCTGGTTTTCCATAAACTTATTATTGGTACCCTCTTCTCTTTCATTCATCATTTTGATAAACTGTTCTTTCATGATCTTTTGAGCTTTTCGGGGATCATCCTGTTCTACCAGTGCTGCGACTTCAACTTCGTTATTCTCGAAGTCAACCACGCTCATACTGCTGAGATCTTTGCCGTAGTCTGACCACTGTTTTGGAGTCGTATTGGTATATTCTCCCCATTTAGCCCTTACGCTGTTGACATATTCCTGCCATTCTTTCCTTTCTTTTTCTACTCTCGCCTGATATGCTTCGAGCTCACTGTCCCTTTCCTGTTTCCACTGTTGTATTTCCTGCTGTTGCATTCTTTTATACCTTTCCAGTTCTGATTCCTGAGAATTTAGTGCAACAAAAAATAATGCAAAGAACAATATGAGGATTATTTTTTTCATGATTTTCTCCACGGTTAAATAATCGATGCAGGTTCTAAGGTTTCGGCACCCGGGTATAAATTAGCAAAATAAAATCAAAAAATCAATATTTAAATTAAGAAGTTCATTTATGATATTTTTGTTGCGTAAACAATATTAATGTAGTAAATTGCCTCTGTACATGGACAGATCCATGAGCGGATCATGTTTTTCCGAAGGAGTTAGTTCAATCCCGAAAAAGCTTGCGTCCGTAGTAAAAATTTAATTAGGAGGTAGCAAAGATGACAGAGCGTGAAACTGGTTCTGTGAAGTGGTTCGATTCTTCAAAAGGATACGGATTCATTACAACCGACGGCGGAAGAGACATCTTCGTGCATTATTCTGCGATCACTAACGAGGGGTTCAAAACTCTTCAGGACGGTCAGAAAGTAGAATTCAGCGTGATCGAGAACGACAAAGGTCCCCAAGCTCAAGATGTAAAGACTATATAGATAAATGTATCGAATATAGTGTGAATGCGACGGGAACCCGTCGCATTTTTTATTTAAACTATCAAGAGGAAAGGGAAATGAAAATTTTAATACTGAGATTTTCTTCTATGGGAGATATTTTGCTTGCGAGTCCCGTTTTAGACACGCTAAAATCAAAATTTCCCGGATGTGAGATAGACTGGATCGTTCATAAAAAATTCGAAGAAGTACTCCGTACCAATCCTTTGATCGATAAATTAATTGTTTTTTCAAATTTAGAGAGTCTGAAAAAGATCAGGAGAACTTCGGACTTAAAAAATTACCATCTTATCTTTGATCTGCACAAGAATTCCAAAACAAAATATTTGATCCGCGGCCTCAAAAATGTGTACTCGTACAATAAAAGGGAATTTGACCGTTTTATGCTCGTTCACTTTAAAAAGCGGTATAAGCAGATCATCCCTGTCACCAGGCTGTATTTTAAGGCACTGGAAGATGCCGGTATCGAGACCCCGGGCAGCTGGAAACTCAGATTCGGACTTTTAAAAGATTCAGAGGTCAAAACAGTAAACCAATTTGATCTTCATAACTTTAGTTATATTGTTATGGCTCCCGGAGCAAGTTATGCAACAAAAATGTGGCCGAAAGAATATTTTAGGGACCTTGCAAAAAAGCTGACCTCGCAAGACTACCGCAACAGAAAAGTAGTAATTATAGGAAAAGGTCCTGTTGAAACCGATAATGCCTGCTATATAAAGAGCGGTATGGAAGAAAAGATCATTGATCTTACAGATAAGCTCGATCTTCAAAAGACAGCAACAGTTAT
>JAWOER010000160.1:0-5085 GCA_046482655.1 Candidatus Delongbacteria bacterium
ATCCATTTTCCATATCCCTTTCCAGTCATGTTGTGGAAATTTCTCAAGATGCGAACATCTGTCAGCCATTAAAACCGACGACCTGTCCTGAAATTTTTCAATGAGATATTCGAATATCTTACGGGCTTTTGGAAAATTTCCAGATTTATAGAGTCTCAGTGCTTCTGAATAGTTTCCGCACTTTTCTGTGACCTCTTCTGAAAGTTGTTCATCAGCCTCTGACAGAAGTTCGAACATCTTTACAGGTTCATCCTTGCCTTTAACATAAACTTCATCAAGCTCTCTGAAAATGAACCGTTCTTTTACTTTTTCCTGTGTCGATCCGCTTATCAGGATATTCGTACCGTAGTATTTATTGAGCCCTTCAAGACGCGAAGCCAGGTTCATGCCGTCACCTATGGCAGTGTAATCAAAAAGATCGTCACTGCCGATATTTCCTACCGTCACTGTATCGGTATTTATCCCTATCCCGATATCAATATTTTTGAAAGTATCCTTATCAAGATCTTTTTTTAATTCTGAAAGCTCCTTCATCATTTCGAGAGCTGCCCGGCATGAAAGAAAGGGATGGTCTATTTCTAACGGCGCACCGAAAAAGCAGATTATGGCATCACCCATATATTTATCCAGTGTGCCTTGATTTTTTTTAACTACGCCTGTCATTCGCTTAAGGTATATGTTTAAAAATGAAACGAGTTCTTCCGGGTCTGTCTTCTCACTGTATGATGTAAAACTTCTTATGTCGGAAAAAAGCATCGATATTTCCTTTTTTTCTCCGCCTACTTTGAGTTTTGACGGATCTTTCAGCATCTCCTTTGAAACCACCTCCGGAACATATTTTCCCAGTGTCTGCCTGATAAACTTCTTGTCTCTGTTTTCATAATAGTATCTGAGAGTATAGGTGGCAAGAAAAGAAAATATGAGCGCAAAAAGAGGTCTCGTGGTATCAAGAACATAATTGTGTGTTTCAAAAAGCATATTCCCCAAACAAAAGTATCCACATCCGGAGACGAATATAATGAGGGTTGATAAAGAAATATGAAGTCCCGACAGGATCAATCCTGCGGTTAGAACGATCATGAGCACCATTATCAGGAACACAGTTATTTTTGTGTTTTTGCAGATAAAATCCCCGCTCAGTATCGTGTTGATAATATTCGCCTGAACTTCCACTCCCGGAAAATGTCTCTGCACCGGCGTCGCCCTCAGATCCATCAATCCTCTAAGAGAAGAACCTATCAATACCGGTTTGTCTCTAAAAGATTTTTTACCCACTCTCCTTTTCATCACATCATAAAAAGATATTGTTCTGAAAGTCCGCCAGGGTCCCCTATAATGGATATGCATTCTGTTCTCAGAGTCTAAGGGTATTTTTATTTTTGAGCTGTCTATGCCGGACACGAACTGGATATACTTTCCGTCACTCAGTATTATTGAGGACGGATCAGCTTTTTGCAGTTCAAGACAGGCGGCGAATGCAAAGGAAGGCAGATAAACCCCTTTGTATTTTTTTACCAGCCGGACTTTTCTTATTACTCCGTCCTCATCCGAATCAATACCCAAAAAACCCGCAGCGGCAGAAGATCTGACTATTTTGTCTGATCCCAGATCCATTATGCTGAATTCACCGGCGGTGAAATTTTCATTTGACCTTATAACGGAAAAATTGTCAGGTATGATTATGGAAGAGTCGGCGTGGATAAAGTTTTCTTTGTCCTCCCGGGCAAAACTGTACCCGGTGATCACATTGCCTGCATCCCGGATCGAGCTTTCCAGTATCGAATCCTGATCAGAGAACCTGCTTTTGTCAAAAAGAATATCCAGCGCTGTTACAGATGCATTCGATTCCGAAAGTCTGTCTATGGCTTTTGCAAAATAACTTCTGGGCCATTCAAAATATTTGCCTAGTTTTTGTGATGATCTTGCATCGATATCGACGACTACAATATCTTTTATCGATCCTTCCGGAGTGTTATGCAGATATCTGCTTTTGAATCTCAGATCATACACCTGATTCTCGAACCTGTCGAAAAATCCCAAAAGAGTGAAGAGAGAGACAGAAGACAGAACAAGGCTGATGACCAGATATTTAAAATAGTCTTTCTTCATACCCCTGAAAAATAATGACCGGATCGTGATTTAACAAGCAGAAAATACCTGCGAAACATTATTAATTATTAACTTGATTATTCATAGTATTATTGGTTAAATTACCCCTTAAATGTATGCTGATGAAGATAACGCTTAAAAACGGAGAAACAGGTAATGAGCGAAATTCCACAAGATAGAAATGTGATAGAAGCCTCGATTGAAGAGGAAATGCAAAGATCCTATATTGATTATTCAATGTCGGTAATAGTTTCCAGAGCCCTCCCTGATGTGAGGGACGGTCTTAAACCCGTTCAAAGAAGGATCCTTTTTGGGATGAATGAACTGGGCCTTCACTACAATAAAAAAGAAAATAAATGTGCCCGTATCGTGGGTGAGGTAATGGGTAAATACCATCCTCACGGAGATCAGGCTATTTATGCTGCCCTGGTCAGAATGGCCCAGAGTTTTACCTTCCGCTACCCGCTGGTAAAAGGACAGGGAAACTTTGGAAATGTGGACCTGCCCCCGGCTGCACCAAGATATACAGAAGCCAAGCTGCACAGGATGTCGGATGAAATGCTTGCCGACATCAACAAGGAAACTGTTGATTTTATTAACAACTATGACGATACGCTCAGGGAGCCGTCCGTGCTTCCCACAAAGATCCCGAATCTGCTCATAAACGGGTCTCAGGGTATCGCTGTAGGTATGGCCACCTCTATTCCGCCCCACAATATAACCGAGGTACTTAGCGGAGTTATAGCTCTGCTCGAAGATCCAGGTATCCCGATCGACAATATTAAGGCAGATCCCGAGAACGGGATCGAGGGAAAAGCCGGACTGGTGTCATATATTAAGGCCCCCGACTTTCCGAGCAAAGGAATAATATACGGATATACCGGCATTAAGGAAATGTATTTAACAGGAAAAGGACATGTCATCCTCCGTGGAAGGATCGAAAAGAAATTACCTTCAAAAAAAGGTGAAAGGCTTAAACTTGTCATTTCCGAAATACCTTATCAGGCAAGCAGAAAAGGACTGATAGAAAAAATTATCGAACTCGTAAAAGATAAAAGGATCGACGGTGTTTTTGATGTCAACGACGAATCAAGTAAAGACACCAGGATAGTTATAGAATTAAAAAAAGATGTCAATGAGGATGTTGTAATTAATCTGCTGTATAAATATACTCAGCTTCAGACATCCGTAAGCGGCAATATGATCGCACTTGTAAACGGCAAACCAAAACAGCTTAACCTTAAAGAATTCCTGGAACAGTTCATAGCTCACAGAGAAGATATCATTATAAAAAGAAGTAAATATGACCTTAGAAAAGCTCAGGAAAGAATTCATGTTTTGGAAGGACTTCAGAAAGCTCTGGAAAACATTGACAGAGTGATAGAAATAATAAAAGCGAGCAGAAGCACAGACGCCGCCAAAACTTCTCTTATCGCAGAATTCGGATTCTCAGATATCCAGGCCGCGGCAATAATGTCAATGAGGCTTTCGCAGCTTACCGCTCTGGAACAGGAAAAACTACTGACCGAAATAGAAGACCTGAGGATCAGAATATCTGACCTCGAAGATATTTTGGAGAAAAAAGAGAGAAGGAAGGAAGTTATCAGGAACGAAGTGACAGAAATATTGCAAAGATACGGCGACGAAAGGCAGTCCGAGATCGTTTATTATGCCGAAGACCTTACTGTAGAGGATATGGTGCCGAATGACGAAATGATAGTGACTATATCACACCAGGGTTACATTAAAAGGGTCAATACTGCAGAATTTAAGCTGCAGGGCAGAGGCGGTGTAGGTTCCAGAGGCGCCGACAGCAAGGACAGTGATTTTATCGAATCAATTCTCAACGCTTCGAATCATGATTATATAATGTTTTTTACAGAATCGGGCAGAGCATACTGGAAAAAAGTATGGCAGATACCCGAAATGGGCAAGAACTCAAAAGGACGGCCTATAGTGAATATTCTTGAAAGGGTCGAGGGCGAAAAAATTAAAACAGCTATCGTTATAAAAGATTTCGAGAAGGACGGAAAATACCTGGTCATGGCAACAAGAAAGGGTACGATCAAAAAGACCCCTCTGACCGCTTACTCAAGACCTAACATCGCAGGGATTATAGCTATTAACCTGCGGGATGGTGATGAACTTCTTAATGTGGCAGTAACATCCGGAGAAAATGAGATACTTTTGGGAACAAAGTTCGGATCTGCGAACAGGTTCCCCGAATCTCTGATCAGAAAAGTCGGCAGAAACTCCATCGGAGTAAAAGGCATAACACTAAGGGAAAACGACGAGGTGGTCGGCATGGTCGTAGCCGGCAATGAGGATGTCACTCTTCTTGTCGTGAGCAAGAACGGATATGGAAAACGATCTGCAGTCTCTGCGTTCAGGAAAACGAAACGAGGTTCCAAAGGCGTCAAGGCGTTGAACCTGACAGAGAAAACGGGAGAAATGATATATATTGCCGATGCAAATGACGATCAGGACCTCATGATCATCACAAAGAACGGCACTGTGATCAGGCAGAACATAGAAAACATTAGAATCATGAGCAGAAACACTCAGGGCGTAAAGCTGATAAGGCTCAGAGACGAAGACAATATCGCAGATATATGTATCGTCCCCACGCTCGTAGATGAAGAACTGCCTGCGGCGACAGACGGCTCAGGTGAAGAGATCACTGTGATCCCCGATCCTGAAAACACAGATATTGATCCCGGTACAGAAAATAATCCAACCAATACATAAACAGGAGGATATCATGGCTGACGAAAAAAGCAAAAAAGTTGAGACTGAAAAGCTCTTTGAAATTATTGGTGCAAAACAAAATAAAAGCAAGGTAAAAGCGGATCCTAAGAATTGATTCCAGGCAAACGAGTTTAGGAAAAATGCTTAAAAGAATTTATTTTTTTAAAAGTTTTTCTACAACGAAGAGTTTGATCCTGGCTCAGGATGAACGCTAGCGACAGGCCTAAC
>JAWOER010000213.1:0-2515 GCA_046482655.1 Candidatus Delongbacteria bacterium
CAATATAAGAAATATTGCTATTACCCCAATAATGAACGAACTTAGAGACATTGACTATGTATTTTCTACAGAATCTCTGGCTCTTTCAGAAATTTTAAATTACTTTAGAAAAGGTGACATTCTGAGCGTCTATCCAATTCCCGACCTGAAAGCAGAAACAATGAAAATTAAGATCACAAATGAAATACCGATTCTTGATATTCCCCTTAAAGATCTAAAATTTCCCAAAGGTGTTATTGTGGGTGCCATTCTAAGAAATAAGAAAACAATTATTCCCCACGGTAATGACGATATCAGAAAAAATGATCTGGTCATTCTTTTTCTTCTTCCGTCAGCTGCAAAACAGGTGGAAGCAATGTTTTCACAGAATTCTTTTTAAGCGGTATTCATGAACTGGAAATCTATTTTCAAAATACAAGGTATTATTCTCATCATTCTGTCCCTGACTATGATAATTCCCCTGATATTCTCTTTCGTATATTCTTCGGACGACACAGCGGCTTTGATGTTGAGCATATTGATCACCGGGGCTTTTGGTACAGTTATGGCGGCGAGTTTAAGATCTGAACCTTTCGTACGGCCCCGGGAAGGATTTGTTATTGTATCTCTGGGCTGGATATTCGCTGCTCTGTTCGGTGCTTTACCATTCTTTTTTTATGGCATAGAGAATACCAATTTTATAGATTGCCTTTTCGAAACCATGTCCGGATTTACCACAACAGGATCTTCGATCCTTACGAACATAGAAGTATTACCCAAAGGAATACTCCTATGGAGAAGTCTGACCCACTGGCTGGGCGGAATGGGAATTATCGTACTGGCCGTTGCAATATTACCCATGCTGGGTTTGAACTCATCAAAACTTTTTAAAGCCGAGATATCGGGTCCTACAAAGGATAAGATCAGTCCCAGGGTCAAAGATACCGCAAAAATATTATGGTATATCTATTTTGGGATGACGCTGATACTTACAATACTTCTGATGATCGGGGGTATGGACCTTTTTAATGCGCTGTGTCATACTTTCGGAACTGTAGGCACAGGCGGATTTTCGACCCTGAATGATTCGGTTGCCGGTTTTAAAAGTGCATATATCGAGATAGTCATAATGATCTTTATGTACTTATCAGGAATTAATTTCTTTTTACATTTCACCCTTATTAAAGGTAATTTTTTGAAATTCTTTTCGAACAGCGAATGGAGATTTTATACTTGCATCCTGCTGATCTCAGCTGTCCTGATCACTGTAATAAATTATTATGGATCCGTTTCATTGCCCCATAATCATCTGCAGGATTCCGACCTTGCTTTATATAAGGATAATATAGGCTTATGTATCAGACATTCTTTTTTTCAGACGATCTCATTAGGAACAGCCACAGGATTTGCGACAACTGATTTTGATTTATGGTCGAATTTTTCAAAATTATTGTTGATCCTGCTTATGTTTATAGGTGGATGTGCCGGATCTACTTCGGGAGGCATGAAACAGATAAGAGTTTTGCTTGCTATAAAATTTATTGGAAGTGAAATTAAAAAATTGGCTTATCCAAGGGCATTTTTTTCCTTAAAGATAGACCGCCAAAACTATCATGAATCGGTTATTCACAATATAATCGCCTTTTTAATACTGTATATATTCATTTTCTTTACCGTAACTCTGCTGCTGACATTAAGAGGTCATGATATTATTACTTCATTTTCTGCTTCTGTGGCAACCATATCCGGTGTTGGTCCGGGTTTAGCTAAGGTAGGAGCGGTCGAAAATTTTGCTTTTTTTGATAATTTTTCAAAGATAGTGCTTATCTTTAACATGCTCTTGGGCAGACTTGAAATTTATTCTGTCCTGATCCTTTTATATTCAATTTTTAATCCTAAAAAAATTCACTAAGGATTTCCCGATTTTAATTGAAATAAATAAAATAAGAACTTATCTTACACACAGACAACTATTATTCAGGAACTGGTGATTGCAAAAAAATAAAGACATATACCGAAAATTCTGCGAAACTAAAGAAAATCTTCCCGTATTTTTTTACGACTGGTGGCTGGATGCGGTCTGCAAAAGCAATAACTGGGATGTGGCAGTTGTCAAACCCGACAATGATGTTTTAGCCTTCATGCCATACTATATAAAGAATATTTTAGGATTTAAATTATCTATTCTTCCCCGTTTCACCCAGTTCTTGGGACCGTGGATAAATTATCCGAACGATCTAAAAAAAACCAATAAGCCTGAATTTGAAAAAAAGATGATGAATAAACTGATCGATCAGCTTCCCGAGACTCATTATTTCGAACAGAACTTTCATTACTCTGTTAAGAACTGGCTCCCCTTCTACTGGAAAGATTATCAGCAGACTACCAGATATACATACATAATTGACGATATCACTTTCCCCGAAAGGATTTTTTCGGATTTTACAGCTGCTAAGAGAAAAAATATTAATAAAGCCCGGGAACAGGTAGAGGTTAAGTACGATCTCGGATCCGATGAATTTTATGAACATCATAA
>JAWOER010000052.1:0-5027 GCA_046482655.1 Candidatus Delongbacteria bacterium
GGCAGATATGAGCCCGGCAGCCGCTTTTAAGATCAAAATATATTCTTTAACCTCGCTGAGCTTGTAAAGATCTTTTTTAAGTATCAGAGTGTAGGGTATATTCTTCTTTCTGAAGGCTTCGGTAATATAACCTATATGAGTATATTTTCTGATCAGTACAGCCCATGAGTCGTATTTCTGTCCGGCTTCTATGTTCTCAGATATAGTATCAGCCACGAAAGCGGCTTCGCACATTTTGCTTATCCTGTTCATCTCGTTCTTTTTCAGCTCACTCTCTTTCTTTGTTTTTTTACAGCTGATATTAACAAAATTTACAGGCACAGGGAATTTATTCTCTGTTCTGACCGGCCGGGAGAATTCATTTTCTTCTCTGATTATATTGTAGCCGTTGGGAACATCAGGAGCAAAGATCTGATTATAAAATTCTACTATCCGGGAATCGGACCTGTAGTTATCCGAAAAATAAAGGGTCTTAAATTTTTTTGGATCGGAATATTTATCAAATATCTGGACATCACACTGCTGAAAACGGAAAATTGACTGTTTTTTGTCGCCGACTAAGAAAAATTTATTATCTTTTCCGGCAAGAGATACCAGAATTTTATCCTGTAGCCAGTTCGTGTCCTGAAACTCATCGACCAGAATGTATTTGAACCCGGTCCTGAACTTTTCTCTGAGCTCTTTATCCTTCAGCATTTCTAGAAAATGAAGGTGCAGATCGCTCTGCTCTATCAAACCTTTCTGCTTTTTGAACTCATTTAAATGATCATCAAGTGCCTGAATTATAGAAAAGACCGCTTTTTTTACTGCCCACTCTTCACTATTCAGGCTGATATCGACATTTTTTTTGTTAAATATCTGATAGCCGTCCGATAAAGACAGTTCTTCTGCAAGGTCCAGGATCGCGGGGTATTTTTTTGCCGCCCGCTTGTAACTGAATTCTTTATATGCAGTAATTTTTTGCCCGAGCTCTCTAAGTTTGTCATCGGCCTCATTTTCTATCAGACCCAATATTTCCTTTCTAAGGCTAAAATAGCTTCCGAATTCTTTTTCTATTTTGAGCCTGATATTGTTCAGATATTTTTCTAAAGGTTCGATCCAGTTTTCTTCTGTCAGTTCTTTTCCCGAAAGCTTCATTTGCTCATACAGATCTATCAGATCGGGAATGAACCCGCCCTTATAATCGTTTGAATAGATCAGATGTCTTGATCTGAGCCAGGTGTCGAACACTTTATATTCGTCTTCGTTCAGGCATAAGGAAAGCAGTTCCCTGTAGCCTGTATCAAACTGGTCCTTTAAAAATTTTACAGCCTCTGTTCTTACAGTGAGATCTTCTGAAAGGTCCTGTGCGGCATCATACTCTTTTAACTGGTCTGAAAAATAACCGTATTCTGTTATGAAATGATTGCAGAAAGAGTGAAAGGTCGAGATCAGATTCTTATCATAAAATTCCTCTTTTATTGCATTAAGTTTTTGTTTTTGACTTTCCCTAAGCCTGTATGATGCCGGATCTGATCCTTTGTCGGTTAATATAAAATATCCGCTTTCGATTATATCAGTTATCTTTGAATATATTCTTTTCTGCATTTCACCTGCAGCTTTTTTTGTAAAAGTGATACAGACAATGTTCTCTGATCCGGCCTCTGTGTTAAGCAGAAGATTTATATATTTTGACGAAAGTACTTCTGTTTTGCCCGCTCCGGCACCCGCCGAAACTATGATATTTTCTTTAGAAACTAAAGCTTCCGCCTTCTCTTTTTTAAACATTATGAACTTTTTTTCCTCTTCGCCGGATATTTCTTTTTTTGAAGAAAGAGCTCCGTAGATCATGCTCTGCGGCAGTGCGTCTTTTTCCGGTGTGAACCCGGGGATCTGCTCAAATTTCGACTCGTCATATTCGGGACATGACTGAGAGAGCGGGCAGTATTCGCATTTTGAACATGCATCAGGCTCAAATTTTGTACCGGAACCAAGCTTTTTCTTTAGACGGTCCAAAAATTCTTCGTAACTCTGATCCTCTACTGCCAGCCTGTACGGCTTGACGGGGGAATAGTAAAGGGCTTCGATTTTTGCGTCTGCAGGTATAAGATCGAAATATTCTTTTTGAAGTATGGTGCAGTCACTATCCTGCTTTATGTCTTCTCTTTGGGCAAAAAGATCAACTCCGGTTTCCCCTCTTATCCCTCTTGAAACTGCTTCTCTGTACAAAAGCAGCTGCACCTTCTGATAATTTTTTATCTCTTCTTCGAATTTATCGAACGCTGCACTGGATTTGATGTCGATTATTTTGACCGTGCCTTTTATGTCTTTATACAAAAGATCTATATAGCCTCTTTTTATTGTGATACGGGGTTCTCTGCAGACTTCAAAGTTTGAAAATTTAACCTCTGTTGCAAAAGTTGATGTTACGCTTAAAGGAGTGGGACCGAGCTCTATGATCAGCCATGCAATAAATTTTATGACATCCGTTCTCAGTTTTACGCGGGAATAGTAGGAATACGGATCGTTCTTCTCCTGCATCTCAAGTTCTTTTTTAATATATTTTTCTATGCCTGAATTTTTGATCTTTGATGCGATCGTCTCGAACGCCGATATGTATTTAAAGCACGGTATTTCGTACAGGTAAAAATCTGCAAATTCAGTAAACCTTGAGTAGGAAATATCCGACCTTCCGTTCTGCAGCTCATAAAGGGTAAGACCGTATTCTTCATCATTCAAAAGATCTTTGCCTTTAAAGCTGTTGAGAAATTTTTCTGTCACTTTGTGATAAAAATTACCTTTTGTGAAAGGGAACTGTGACTCGATCTTATCGTAGGCAAGATTCAAATCGTGCACAAAAGATGCCGGGCAGGCCATAAAATTCTCCAGCTTTGAAGGAGACAGGAGATATTCTTCTATCTTTTTGCTTTTGAGCTCTATTCCAAATTCAGCTCTTTCGGGGCGCGGTTTTGTTTCTGTTATATCTATTTTACCGAAACCTTTTTGCATAAGACGATCCTTTAGGCTCACGCTAAAATCAGCCTCGAGATCTTCCGGTCCCTGTCCGGGGGGAATCACTTTTATCTTTGATCTCTTTTTCGGGTACTGTTCAAATAATTTATCCAGCCTGGTCGAGGGTATCGTTTCCTCGCCCCACTCAGGCACTATGAACACCGCTCTTTCTGTTTGGCCGGAAGTGATAATGCGCAGATTCTGATAAAGTGCCTGTTCGGGGTCTTTACCGTAAATGCTTTTATACAGGTTAAAATAGTTGTCTCTGCTCATCATTTTTACCGGATTTGAGGCCTTTAGGAAAGTTTCTTCGGTCAATCCCGAAAATATTAAGACTCTGCCTGCCGGACTGGCCTCATTCATCATCATCAGCCGCACGCCCGACTGGTCTTTGTTCAGCTTTAGGGTATTGGTTTTTGATGCAATTATATAGATATATTCAAGATAATCGGAAAAATTTCTTTCGGTATCGCCGAATATCCTGTTTACTGTTTCTTCGTAGGCAAAGATGTCTGTATCGATATCTTTCATGACTGTCCGCATGACCTGTTTAAGCGCATTCAGCTTCGCTTTGATAATTGTGAGAGCTTTTTTTGCACTCATCATCCTGTCAAATGATAATGCCGCGTCCAAAAAACTTTCTATAAAATGCCGTCTGAGATTTTCATCAGCATTTTTTTCTTTTCTGCTTTTCTTTTTATTATCTGAAAACTTTAACTGATAATCAGAATTATCCCCGTTTTTGAGCTTTTTGATCAGAGTTTTAAGGTCAAGTTCTGTCAGATCTTTGAATTGGAGCGGCTTTTGAGCTATATACAGGTTAAAGAAATTTAGAACGGCCTGGGCATCACCATTTGCCCCAGCCTTAAAAAGCCTGAGCACATCTGTGTTTATATCGCCCCCCGAAAACTTGTATGATGAACAGGCGGGGATGTTTTCTGCGTATAAATAGTTGTTCAGTGTCCTAAAGCTTTCTTCGTCTGAACAGACGACCGTAAAATCTTTAAGGCTGTAAGTGCTGTTTTTATTTGAAAGAGCCTGTAGAATAAAATGTTTGATCTTTCGTGCCTCGTCAAGCATTGAATCAGATACAATGAATTCTGCATGCTGCGCACATGGGAACACACCGTCTTTGCCTTCAAAAATATCTGAGAGACAAAAAAATCTGCCTTCTGATCTGAATTCGATCTGCTCTGCACCCAAAGCTTTAAAGAACTCTTTTTCTTTGCATGAATACTCACCCTTATAAAAATTCAGATAATATATATTTTCGGTTTCTTTAGCTTTGGCAGAGGCTGCGGAAAATATCTGTCCCTTAAAATAATAGCCTTTTTCGTTTATATACTGTTCAACACCGCTGATCACTTCGGGCACAAGGCCGTTTTTTTCAAGGTCTTTTACAACATTGATATCCTTCACTTTTCCGTCTCCCAGGCCCAGATAGTTCAAAAGCTTGAGCAGGCTTTTTTTATAATTCCTGTAATGCGGTTTTTTAAATTTATCAAAAAGCCCTTTTACTCGGGCCCTTTCTGTCAGAACAAGAAAATCCTCTTCCCTGATCTCTCCGCCTGTGCCTATTTCGGATATTTCTCTCGCATGGTCATGAACAGCTTTGATCTCAGGCAGAAATGAGACCGGTTTTTTATTGGCTTTGAGCCACTCCATCATCGAAAGTTTGATACCCTGCGCCTGTCCGATGTCTTTGATCAGAAGAAGCGAGGAAGCGATCACTTCGGGCCGTTTGAAGCTGCCGTTCTGCTCTGTAAATATTTTATCGAAATCTATGTTCATATTGCTCCTTTATAAGGTTCATACAATATAACAAAATCATGCCCTATTTTCCACATTACTTCTCCGCAATTACTTTCCCGCAATATAAGCAGAGAGGTATGCCAAATAGTGTCATAGCAAGCGAAAATATGAAATATTCTGATTATTTATTCAGATTCAGTCCGATACAACACCGCGCAGTAGCCGTGAAAGTTTAATTCATAACCCATTCTCAATTCGACTAATCCTGAATTGCATTAAAAACT
>JAWOER010000061.1:0-3588 GCA_046482655.1 Candidatus Delongbacteria bacterium
ATCCAGTCCGTAAGCAGCCGTATATTCTATAGATACCGGATGCCCGTAAAACAGGGTCCCGAAAAGTCTGAGATTAAAGCCGATATCTTTTTTTACATATTTAAAAACATCACCGGCATCTTCGTCTGTCCATGCGGAGCCGGCCTCAAAGAACATTCCTGCATATAAATTTTTAAAATTAAAGAAGCCAAACTTTTTCTCTGTTCTTTCTATGACCGGAAATCTGAAGTACGCGCCTCCCATTACAGTTTTAGTGCCTCCCAGGCTGTAGAATGAATAGCCTTTAAGACCCGAAATACCTCCGATATAATTATAATAAAAAGAATCAATATCGTCATCGTCAATATAACTTCCTTTAAGCCTGACAGTCATTCCTGTTTTAAAATAGGGTCCGAAATTTTCCTTAAGATCGGCCGAGTATTGATTATAGTTATACTTGATATAATCTTCCTGAAGAGTGCCGTAATCAGAATTAAGATTAAATCCTGTAATAAAATCAGAATGATGCCTCGAATAGGAAAAATTCCAGTCTCTGCCGTAAATCGGATTGATATAGTAATTATAATCAAATTTTGATTTATTTATATTTAGACCAAAATGAAAAGCTCTTTCCTTAAAATAAGTATACTGCAAAATAAAATCCCCGTAATCAGCTTTTGCATCATTTCTCAAATATGCAAAATAACCGTCAAAATAAAATCTGCCAAAAAGACCTCTGATCTTTTTTGGCACAAAATTCAAAGGTGTTTTGATCCCGAAATCAAATTCGGTCAGATCATAGGTGAATTTGATATCATTTTCTTTGAATACAGGTTCCCAGTCCCCGTCTTCATTCTGCTCCTCGTCAACTATGATCGTTTCGTCCAAAAAGGTATTATCGTCGTTCTTGACAACTTTTATCGCCAGACCGTATAATGTGGGAAGAAGAAATTTGTATTCCGCCTGGCCAAAAATATCGTAATCTCCGTCAAATGCAGCTCCAAAACCACCGAAGACCGATATTTTTTCCAGATAATCGTTCATAAAAAAATACATTCCAGGCTTAAATTTATTGTCATCAAATGATATTCTGGGAACTATAAGCATCTGCTCAAAATCGTTCGAATAATTTTTTGAGTTCTCTAAAAGATCGAAATCAGGCTCAAATTCATATTTTTCGGAAAGTATTTTATAATCTTTGTAAAAATGCGCCTTATCATCCGGTTCCCGGCACTTTTTTGCATCAATTTTATACAGGTTGGTTTTGATGCCTTTATAATTAACATAGACAAGACTGTCTTTGTACGGTTCGGGATAAAATGCACCTCCCCTCACATTGGTCACCATTACGGTCTTTCCGGTGTCAATATCTCTTTTGTATATATTGAATATGCCTGTCCTGTCACTGGAAAAATATACCGACCTGTGATCTTTGGAAAATACAGGATCTCTGTTGTCATATTCATCCGCCACGATAACAGTTTCTGTTCCGGCGGTATCCACAAGAACTATATTCCTGCCGTATGCTGTTCCTGACTTATCTGTGAGCAGTGCTGTTCCCTCTCTGTTCCATCTGGGAAGATAGAACTGGGTGCCGTCAATATACTCTGTTAATGCGCGGGATTTTCCCGACTCGAGTTCCAGCAGATATACATTTCTTGAACCGTCGGAGGAAGCCACATAAGCGATCTTTTTTCCGTCCGAAGATACTGTAGGATTGCCGGCGCGGAGGCCGTGAGTGACCTTTTCCTCCTCTTCCTTTTCGATATCATATTTAAAAATATCAAGATACTGATTACCGTAAATGCTGTGAGTATCTATTCTGGAAAAATAAATATATTTGCTGTCCGGGCTCCAGGAAAAAGAAGAGAAAAGAACACCGGGAACCGTTGCTTCCACAGAATCGGTTCCAATGTCTTTTATATACAGATTTTTTCTGTAGTAAGTGGCTTCCCCGTTATCCTTTGTGGATAAAAATGCCAGTTTTGTTCCGTCCGGAGAATATCTGGGGTGGGAGTTTACGAACGCTGAATCTGAAATATTCTTTCCTTCACAAATATTATTTAGAATGTCCGATAACATTTCCCTATACCGGGTCTTTTCTTCCGAGATCCATTTGTTATACAGCTGCTCGGGGTCAACCCCAAGTACCTTCTTAAAAGATTTTTCAAAGGTAAAAGAAGAAAATTCGCCCAATTCCTCGGATATATCGTAAAGAACTTTTTTTCCGAACCTTTCCTGCAGATATTTTGTGAATGCAAAACCTGTGTTGTAGATCGTTTCCGCCTCGTGTGCTGATTTATTTGTAAAATCCATTAATTGCTCATACCTCAGAGTCTGATCGCTCATCACCCTTTCCCTAAAAAGCATATCTCTGTTCGATCCCCAAAAATCATAATACAGTGTATCGAGCGCCTGGTTTTGAGCTATACCCTCTGCAAACCACGGCGGAATAATATTAAAAGGAAGGTTTACAGATGCCAGAACATTCGGAAACCCGGTAAGTACATCTTCCCTTTTCTCCCTTTCGTAACCCGTCCACTGAAAATAAAGACCGGGTATGGGTTTAGCTGTCTTTCTTGTCAGCTGCAGCTGTATCATATGTGAAAATTCATGTGTAAAAACATTCGTATGCCAAAAATGGTTACCCCTGAGCTCAGTATCGAAGGCAGGTGCCCACAGAACCATTTTATTTGTGTAATAATAGGCCCCACCGTTGGCAGTATCCTCATAGTCCGCGACAACAACATTGATCTTTTCTTCCGGATAATAATTATACAGCGTTGTGATCGGACCGTAAACCCGTTCGCCTACATCGGCAAACCTCAGAGTTGTCATCTCTGTGCCTTCGTGATAATGAAATATAAAATGTTCGGTCTCAACGGTCCTCCATTTAAGCTCGGGATGATTATAGTCACCGAGCATCTGTGAAAATAGTGTGACTGAAAGACTCAGTAATATTATACTCATCTTTTTCATTTTATCACCGCTGCCCTGACAAGTCTTTTTTCTTTTCGTGGACCTGACCTGAAAGATATCACGGCATTGTAGATCCCCGAAGACACATTTGAAACATCCCAGGTAAGTTCCGCATAGTCTCCTGATATCGTATAGTCCCGAGACAGGCTCCTGATCCTGTTCCCGTTAATATCATAGATCTCGATCTGTACGGTGCACGGTTCATTAAGAAAGAACCTGAAGTGTGTTTCGTCACCTCTTGCGGGATTGGGCCAGTTATAAACATTTTCCGAAACTATGCCTGATCCGCCGGAAGAGGAGTCATCTGAAATGGTCACTGCTCCGTTCACTGATCCGAGGTACTCGCTGATACTTCCCGTTCCTATTTTGTGGTAGCTCAGAATTCCTGAATCACTGTAAGAGTAAAGATATACTTCTGTGCCTATTTTGAGAAGTCCGGAATTTTTTGAGAATGAATTGATGGTCCTGTCAGTGCTGAAATCATAATCCCCCGATCCTGAGATCAGAGCGTAATTCGAAGATGTATCCGCTGCAACAATAAATTTTTCATCATCTCCGAAAATAAATCCTTTTACGATATGACCAAGCCCCGTACCTGCCGGGAACCCGTTTTCGAATACACCATTTTCA
>JAWOER010000101.1:0-4180 GCA_046482655.1 Candidatus Delongbacteria bacterium
CAGAAGATCTTTGAGTGTATTTGATATCGGATCAAAAGAGATCAGGGATCTGAAGTTCAATGAAGAATGTTATACTGTTTCACCCGGTTCAAACCCCATGTTCGAAAGCAATAAATACAGATATGTCTATGAATCGCTCACAACTCCTTATTCAATAGAAGAGTACGACATAAAATCAGGAGAAACCAAAGTTCTTAAAAAACAGAAAGTTTTGAATGATTTCGATCTGAGCGGCTTAAGGTCGGAGCTTATCTATGCCAGAGCCTCGGACGGAGAAGAAATCCCGGTTTCTGTTGTTTATATGAGCAAAAAATTCAAAAAAGACGGGACCAATCCTCTTCTGCTCGAAGGTTATGGTGCTTACGGAGATTTTAACGATCCCTATTTTTCCGTTTCTAGGCTCAGTCTTCTCGAAAGAGGCTTTATCTATGCCATTGCTCATGTAAGAGGCGGACTGGAAAAGGGTAAGAAATGGCATTATGACGGAATGCTTTTGAACAAAAAGAACACTTTTACCGATTTTATTTCGTGTTCGGAGCATCTGATCAGTGAAGGTTACACTTCAAAAGACAAGCTGGTGATCCTGGGGGAAAGTGCGGGCGGTATGCTTATCGGGGCTGTACTGAACATGCGTTCGGACCTGTACAGATCGGCTGTGCTTGATGTCCCGTTCCTGGATGTGCTCAATACCATGCTCGACCCCGGACTTTCGGCTACTGTAACAGAATACGACGAATGGGGAAATCCGACCGAAAAAAAGTATTTTGAATATATCAGCTCATATTGTCCCTATCAGAACATACAGGAGCAAGAATATCCGAATGTGCTTGTTATCGCGGGTTTGAACGATCCGAGGGTAAGTTACTGGGAGCCTTTAAAATGGGCCGCAAAGATCAGAGATCTTAATACCGGCGATAATGAAGTGATCCTCCTTTTAAACAGTTCGGGACATTCCGGCTCTTCCGGCCGGTATGACCATTACAGAGAAACGGCAAAAAAATATTCTTATATCCTGAATTCTGTCGGATATAAGAACTGAGTCTGTCAATTTCTGACAAAAATATTATATTATACTGACAGCGGTATTTTAGACTGCTGTATTTGTTTTTGGCACGCCGGTTGCATAATACTAGGTCGGGAACAGAAAATTAAAAATAAAAAAAAGGAGGTCATTATGAACCTGATAAGATGGAAAGAATTAGACAGCCTGGACAAACTGATGCACAACTTTTTCGGACAGGATTCAGCGTTTGGAACTGAACAATGTGCCGCCTGTAAAGCTGATGTCTATACAAAAGATGACCGCATCGTGGCTGACATTGATCTTCCGGGTATAGACCCGAAAGATGTAGAAATATCAATTGAGGGTAATTACCTGAAAGTAGCAGGCAAAAGAGACGAAGTCAATGAGGTCAATGAAAATGATTTTTACAGAAAAGAGATCATCAAAGGATCTTTCGAAAGGTACATACCTCTCCCGACAGATATGATAGATGAGGATAATGTTAAGGCTTTATACAAAAAGGGAGTTCTTCAGGTAACAGTGCCGAAAAAAGAAGAGGAGAAGAAGAAGATCGAGATCAAGATAGATAATGACTGATCCTGATCATGCCGGAACTGTCTAGTGGCAAGGGCCGTCCGAGGACGGTCCTTTATTTTTTAAATAACTGTCTTTTAATTGATTAATTTTATAAATTTTATTAAATTGAACCGGTTATAAAAATAGGAGTATCGGATGAAAAAAATAATTAGCGCATTTATACTCACAGGTGCCGTTGTTATGGTGTTGAGTTTATTTTCCTGCGGAAAGAAAGATGACAGCCCAAAGGCAAAAGATCTTAAAAGAGTTGAATACGGAAGGCTGAAAGAAAAGAACGGACTGATGTATGAATCAGTATCCCCCTCTCCTTTTACAGGTGTAGGTTATGAACTCAGAAAAGACAGCACCCTGCTTTTAGAAAAAACTTACAAGCTCGGTGTACTGAACGGGAAAACTAATTATTATTTTTCAAATGGTAAAAAACAATTTGAAGTTGAATTTGAAAACGGAAAAAAGCACGGTAAAAATCTGGAGTGGAACAGAGACGGAGTTCTGATAACAAGAACGAATTATAAGAACGGGGTCATGGACGGACTTCAGGAAACATGGTATGATAACGGTAATATAAAAAGCCGCCTGACTATCGAAGACGGGAATAGAAACGGAACTGTAACCATCTGGCACGAGAATGGAAATAAGATGTCAGAAGGGGAGTGGCGTGACGGTAAAAGACACGGTAAAAGAATTACATGGTACGAAAACGGGCAAAAGAAAGAAAAGGGAAGTTATAATAATGATGTGGTCCACGGCAGGGTGGAAGGATGGCATAAGAATGGCAATAAAATGTATGAGGGCACTTTTAAGAACGGAAAAATGGAAGGTACTTTTTATAACTGGTATGAGAACGGTCAGAAAAAATCAGAAGAGCATTATAAGGATGACAGGCTACACGGCAGATCGGTAAGATGGGATAAAGAAGGGAATATTATAAGTGAGGACTTTTACGAGGAAGGGAATAAAGCAGAAAAATAATTACAGAACTAACTTTACACTAAATATATAAGGAGCTAAAATGAAATTGAGATTTTTTTTACCCATAGTAACTATTCTTCTGATCGCAACAGTACTTGTTCTATTATCCAGGCGGGAGTCCCTTGATTCCAGGTTAGACGATCTGGAGAACATAATCACCAGATACGAAGGTAAGTTCGATTCCGTAAAATACGGTACTCAGGATTATTCCGACATGGTAAAAGAGTATAATGAAGAGATCTTCGACTGGGCAAAAGAGTTTGAATCAGAACGCTACGAGATGGAAGGAGATGTGTTAAAAAGAGATAAAGAGGGCAAAAAGATACCGGTAAAGGAGTTTCTTGAAGTCGAAGACAGGTTCTATGAACTTAATAATAAAATGACCGCAATGGTTCTCGGATCTATACCCAAAAATGGAGATAAAAAAAGGAATGATCCTGAAAAGGACGATGAATGAACAGTAAATATGATGTTATCGTAGTGGGAGGCGGACCGGGCGGATGTACTGCTGCAAAAGAATGTGCAGAAAAAGGCCTGAGAGTCCTTTTGCTTGAGCGTCACAGGGAGATAGGTGTTCCGGTAAGATGCGGGGAGGCGGTCGGAAAAGCCGGCCTCACAGAATTTTTTGATCCTGATCACCGTATTGTTAAAAGATATGTAAAAAAATTCGATATCAGATTCATTGCGCCGAACGGCGAAACGCTTGATCTTTATCACAAAAGTGAAGCTGCTGTTCTGGACAGAAAAATCTTTGACCCGGAACTTTCTGTGATGGCGGCGAATGCCGGAGCAAAAATACTCACATCCGCGAATGTGACCGGGCTTTTGACAGAAAATGAATATATTACAGGTGTAAAATACGAATACGGGGGAAAAGAGTACAAAGCCGATTCGCGAATTGTGATAGGAGCCGACGGTATAGAATCCAGGATAGGCAGATGGGCGGGAGTGGATACCGTGCCGGATTTCAATGACATGGAATCGTGCGTTCAATATAATGTTTCAGACAAAAACCCTGTTACAGACAGGATGGACTTTTATTTTGGAAAAAATATTGCCCCGTCAGGTTATCTGTGGGTTTTTCCCAAGATCAACAAAACCTTAAATATAGGTGTGGGCGTAAACGGCCCGGGATCAAAAGACAAAAAAGCCGGGGAATATCTGCATGATTTTATAAGGAATAAATATCCGGCAGCATCAATTTTAGGATCCACCTGCGGAGGCGTGGTGTGTGCAGATACCTTAAAAAATATTTCGGGTAACGGTTTTATGCTGGTGGGTGATGCTGCTCATCAGACAAATGCTGTGTCCGGCGGAGGTATAATCAATGCGATGAAAGGAGGCAGAGCAGCAGCTAAAATCGCAGTACAGGCCGTACGGTCAAAGGATGTAAGTTCAGTATCCTTACATAAATACGACAGGGAATGGAACAAAATTCAGGGCAGGATGAATCACAAATTCTACCTCATAAAAGGTATTATAGAAAATATCAGTGATGATACTTTGAACACGATAACATCAGACTTAAATAAATATCCCCGCAAAAAACGAACGCTTATCAATATTTTCAGGACAGTACTTTTTAAACATCCCAAACTCATCTTAGAA
>JAWOER010000036.1:0-3576 GCA_046482655.1 Candidatus Delongbacteria bacterium
GTTGAGTTCCTCCGCTCTCGCGAACACTTTTACCTTCCAGTTGTGCCCGTGTAGATTTTTGCACTCGCCGTTGTAGTCGATGAGCTTGTGGGCAGAAGAAAAGTGATGTTTTACAATTATCTCATACATCTTTAACAGTTCCTTTAATCTTTATTTTGCCTCAAAAATGCGGGATATTCATAATCTGTATAATGGTTTTTAAATATTTTTACGCCTGTTGTGCCGTCTTTTTCCTGAACGGCGGATCTTATTTCTTTGCTGAAAGTGATCTTGTCTGCACCTTTTTTCTCTTTTTCTTTTTCTTCTGTATCAAAGCCTGTTGCGATCACGGTGACCCTTACTTTTTCTTCGAGAGTGTTATCGTGTACAAGACCGAAGATGACATTGGCATCGTTGGTTCCTGCGGCCTGATAAATAAGGTCCATTGCCTGATCGACTTCAAAAACAGAAAGGTCTTCGTTGGAGCTTATGTTAACGAGTATTCCTTTTGCGCCTTTTATGTCTATGTTTTCCAAAAGCGAGCTCTGAATAGCTGTCTGAGCAGCCTCTATGCACGCGTGTTCGCCTTCGGCCTCTCCAACGCCCATCATGGCATCACCCATTCCTTTCATAACCGTCTTGATGTCTGCAAAATCCAGATTTATCTGTCCTTTTACGGTGATAAGATCTGATATACCTCTTGCCGCCTTATACAGTACTTCGTCAACCTGCAGGAAAGCTTTTTTGACAGAAGTGGTAGGATCGGTGGTGGATTGAGCCAGCCTCTGGTTGTGTACCACGATGAGCGCGTCAACATATTCTTTTAGTTTTTCTATGCCTTTTTCCGCATTATTATGTCTTTTTAATCCTTCGAACTTAAAAGGTCTTGTGACTATTGCCACGGTAAGAGCTCCGAGCTTGTGGCAGATCTCTGCGAGCACGCCCGCAGCTCCTGTTCCTGTTCCCCCGCCCATTCCGGCTGCAATAAAGACCATATCGGCATCGGACAGGATATTTTCTATCTTTTCCCTGTCCTCTTCCACCGCTTCGCGCCCGACCTCGGGGTCCGCTCCGGCTCCAAGTCCTTTTGTGGTGTTCGATCCTATCTGAACCTTGGTATTGGCTTTTGAATCCTGCAAAGCCTGTGCATCTGTGTTCAAAGCAATAAACTCCACGCCTTTTAGGCCCATATCTATCATACTGTCAACAGCATTGCAGCCTCCGCCGCCCACGCCGAGTATCTTTATCTTGGCGCTTCCCTTTATCTCATTGTCAAATTCAAAAACCATTGCAGACATAGCGTCCTCCATTATTTTTAATTATAGTAGATCTCTTAAAAATTCTTTTATCCTTTCTATTATCCCTTTCTGCCTGCTGTCGTCGCCGTCTTCGGAAAATATATCATTATTCACTGCATATTTTACCAGTCCGACAGAAGTAAAGTATTCATCGGTAACATTTTGATCTTTGGTCCTTATGCCCTCCATAGTGCCTGTGACCGTTTTTGAATTGTTCATATGGCCGAACAGTTTTTCCGCACCTTGTATCCTGCTTCCCGGACCGGTTATGATAACAGGCGAATGGATCATTCTCTGATATGCGCCCTTGTATATTTCTTTTGTTACGAACTCGTATATTTCTTTTAGCCTGGCTTCTGCTACCTTCGAAACATACCGTTCCGAATAGTCCGTTGTTTCGGATGAAGAATTTTTTGATATTGATATCATTTTTTCCGCATCCGTGTCCTGTGAAAATGCATTCACATCATTCTTTTTTATGTCATTTGCTGTCTTATAATCCGTTTTGAGCACGATCTTTAGATCTTTTGTAATATTGTTCGAGCCGTAGGGAATGACCTTTGCCATTCTGACTATCCCGTTAAGGTATATTGCAAGCTCTGTTGTCTGATCGTTGACAGAAACTACTATCACACCCGACTCTTTATCCTCTTCATCGGTAACGGCCTCCGCTGTAGCGAGAGGTGAAAATACGATCCTGTAATTTTCTATACCCGCATCCTCCATGATCGCGGAAAGATTTTCCTTATGCCCCTTATCTGTCTGAATAACATAGACAGTGCCTTTGAGTTTGATCCCGGACATATCAACAGGATTCTGGGTGGGAGGCTGATCGTCGATCTGAAATTCCTGGGGAATAGAATGAATTTCAGTTTTGTCATCTTTATTATAAGCCGTCATCTTAGCCGCTTTTAATACCTCGTTCACATGAGCTTTATTTATCTTCATCCTTCTTTCTTCGTTCTCCTGCTTCCACAAAGGGATGGTACTTGTGCCTGTATAAGAGCCGACATTTTCACCCGAGATCGATATTACATATCTGTCTATCTCTTCTGTAAATTCATTCCCGATCTTTTCTGTTATCTCTGCAAAAGCCTCTTTTGCCTTTACCAGATCGCTTATACTTCCTTTTTTGGAGGCTCTGTGTTTGGTCTTGAATAATTTAAGCACTGTTATTTCCGCCGTCTCCATATTTTGTACACAAAGAGCACATTTTAAATACCTGCTTCCGAAATCTATGCCTAAAATATACATGAACCACCTCTTTTTAATTATTTGCCGGCTATGGGATACTCTTTTAATATTACCTGTTTATCGAACCTCAGGTCAATATATTCCACCTCGTCAAAAGCCAGATTGCCGTATTCATCCTTTAAAAAGTTTTCCAGAACGATGATCTTTTTTTCCATTTCCTTTTTGCCGGCGATCACATTTGCACTGTGCTGAACAAGGTAGAGCTCTATTCCCTGACCGGTCATTTCTATTTCTGATATCTGATGATATATAAAGGGACTGATCTGTAATGAAAGATTAAGAAAATCTATAATATCTTTTTCTATATCCGAACAGATTATGGGAAGATCGTATCCCGTGCCGGGTTTAGCAGACTTTAGAATTTTTCCGTTCTCTGCAACATATTTGAGCACCCCGTTCTGATTGATATAGGCAAGAGGCATGCTTTCTTCAACATAAATAACAAGTGTGGAGGGATATACTATTTTTAGGCGGGATGACTTAATTTCCGGCGCAGAGTTCAGTCTTTTTCTGACCGCATTTTTGTCTATATCCATTACCCGTACGCCCCTTTTTATCTTTGATAATTCTATCACATCGCCCGGGGTAAGTATCGTGTTGTTTTTTACGATTATATTATCAAGATCAAAAATATCTGTCTTTTTATACAGCTTCGAAAGATAGTATGCCTGAAAGATCATGAGTAAGACAGCGAGAGCTGCAAAAGACCACATCATGACGATCTTAAATATTTCCGATATCTTTTTTAACAGCTTCAAACCTCTCCTCCGTTACACGATCCTACATATATTACTTCTTCTTCAAGGTCGGTATTGAACTTTTCCTTTACCACTTCTTTTATTTTTGAAATGAGCATCCGGACATCTTCTGATGTCGCATTTCCTGTATTAATAATAAAACCGGCATGTTTTTCCGATACCCGGGCACCGCCTATCGTTTCACCTTTAAGCCCCGCTTTTTCTATCAGCTCTGCAGCATATTTTCCTTTTGGGCGTTTGAATACCGATCCGCAGGAGGGCTGTGATATCGGCTGTTTTTCGTTCCT
>JAWOER010000161.1:0-2888 GCA_046482655.1 Candidatus Delongbacteria bacterium
TGTTTTGTTCCTGCCGACAAAGCTGTTATAGGAATGACCGACAAGATATTTACCCGTGTCGGTGCTTCAGACGATCTCAGCGGCGGCGAGAGTACATTCCTTATGGAAATGAACGAGACGGCGAACATATTGAACAATGCCACGCCGGACAGTCTTATTATCTTTGATGAAGTGGGAAGAGGTACCGCCACCTTTGACGGTTTGAGCCTGGCATGGTCAATAATCGAATATATCCATGATCAGCCCCGAATATCATCCAGGACACTGTTTGCCACTCATTACCATGAACTGACAGAGATCGAAAAAATATGCTCAAGGGTCAGAAATTTTCATGCCAGTGTTAAAGAGCATGGCAGAGAGATCATTTTTATGCGTAAGATAGAAAAAGGAGCCGCCGATAACAGTTATGGTATATATGTTGCGAAACTTGCGGGGATACCCGAAAAAATTCTTAAAAGGGCAGAAATTATTCTTAAAAATCTTGAAGAGAATGAACTGACACCTGATTCAAAACCGGTGATCGCGAGGGATAACGAAAAGAATGTCCTGATTGAACAGCCCGGACTTTTTTCTACAGAGAACGACACTCTGAGAGAAGAACTCAGATCGCTTCAGATCAATACAATAACTCCGCTCGAAGCTCTGATCAAGCTGCAAAAATTAAAAAGTTTAGTATAAATCAACTTAGAGAGAGGGTAAAATGCCGAGAAGATCTAAAACAAAATATATTTTTATAACGGGAGGTGTCGTTTCGGCACTGGGAAAAGGTATAGCCGCTGCGAGCATAGGACTTTTATTAAAGAACAGGGGACTTAAGGTATCAATTTTAAAATTAGATCCCTATCTTAATCTTGATCCCGGTACGATGTCACCTTTTCAGCACGGTGAAGTTTTTGTGACCGATGACGGTGCTGAGACCGATCTTGACCTTGGGCATTATGAAAGATTTATTGATGTTAATATGACAAAACAGAATAATGCGACAGCCGGGCAGATATATGAAAGTGTCCTCTCCAGCGAAAGGAGAGGAGATTATCTGGGCGGAACAGTTCAGGTTATACCTCATATCACAAATGAGATCAAGTCCAGAATAAGTCAGGTAGCCAAAGATAATAAACTGGATGTTCTTTTAGTTGAGATAGGCGGTACTATCGGAGATATAGAAGGTCTTCCTTTTGTAGAGGCAATAAGACAGTTTAAATTTGATATGGGAATTAAGAATACATTATATATTCATCTGACATATATTCCCTATATATCAGCTTCCGGCGAACTAAAGACCAAACCGACTCAGCACTCTGTAAAAAAACTACTTGAACTCGGCATTCAGCCGGATATTCTGATAGCCAGGACCGAGCATACAATTCCAAAGAGCGCAAAAGAAAAGATAGCCCTTTTTTGCAATGTCGAAAAAAAATGTGTTATAGAGGCAAAAGATCAGGCTACCATATATCAGGTCCCACTTGAGTTCAACAATCACAAACTGGACGATATAATATGTGATAAACTTAATATGTCAGTCACAGAGCCGGATCTGGCGGAATGGAAGAAACAGGTAAAGTATATTAAAACCCCTGTTCATAAAATACCGATCGCGATAGTGGGCAAATATGTAGGTCTCAAGGACTCTTACAAGAGCATTATAGAGGCTTTTATACATGCCGGAAGTGAAAACAAAGCAAAAGTGGAACTGATATGGGTTAACAGCGAAGACATTGAACACAACGGGCCGGAGAACATTCTGTCAGATGTATCGGGCATTCTCGTTCCGGGGGGATTCGGAGACAGAGGTATAGAGGGTAAACTTCTGGCGGTAAAATATGCCAGAGAAAAGAATATTCCTTTCTTTGGGATTTGCCTGGGCATGCAGTGTGCAGTAATAGAATATGCGAGAAATATCGGGGGAATGAAGAATGCCAACTCTACAGAATTTGCAAGAAAACTAAAATATCCGGTGATAGATCTGATGGCGAACCAGAAAAAGATCAAGAAAAAAGGCGGGACGATGAGACTGGGTTCGTTCGATTGTAAAATTGAGAAAGGGACAAAACTCTACCAGGCATATCAAAAAAATAAGATATCTGAAAGGCACAGGCACAGATTCGAATTAAATAATGAGTATGTTCAAATGCTTGAGGACTGCGGGCTGGTGCTTTCGGGAAAAAATCCCGGTCTCAACCTTGTAGAAGCGATAGAACTGAAAGATCATCCCTGGTTCGTGGGTGTGCAATATCATCCCGAGCTAAAATCACGCCTGACGAAAACACATCCGCTTTTTAAAGATTTTGTTAAAGCGGCACTTGAATATCAAAAATAGGTCTTATGGTATCTGCAAAACTTCAATATCTTTATGACAGGGGCATGTTCGGTATAAAACTCGGTCTGGAGAATATACAAAATCTGCTGTACCATTATGATATCGACACGGAAAAGCTCAAAACTGTTCATATCGCCGGTACCAACGGTAAGGGCTCGACAGCCTCGATCATTTCTGCGGTGCTTACGGAGGCCGGCTATAGAACCGGTCTTTTCACATCACCGCATCTTCAAAGATTTAATGAAAGAATAAAGATTGGCGACAGGCAGATAACCGATGATGACCTTTCTGAATACATAGACGCCTTAAAAGAAGGTATCGAAAAATTCAACTGCACTTTTTTTGAGGCGGGCACGGCAATTGCCTTTAAATATTTTATCGATAAAAAAGTTGATATAGCCGTCATAGAAACAGGACTTGGCGGAAGACTTGATTCGACCAATGTTATAACTCCGCTTGTATCTGTCATTACCGGGATTGACCTGGATCACCAGAAGCAGCTGGGAACATCTGTCGTTGAAATAGCGAGAGAAAAAGCAGGTATAATTAAAACAGGGGTCCCCGTTGTTCT
>JAWOER010000099.1:0-3287 GCA_046482655.1 Candidatus Delongbacteria bacterium
AAAATGTTGAGCTTGAGATGAGCACAAGAGCTGCAAGAGTTGACATTGAAGCTGAAAGAAGCAACACAAGAATTATGACGAAAAGAGAATCCGGAATTATGTTCATCAAAAGTTCAGGCATCAGTCTGTCATAAACAGGCTTGCCGTTCTCGAATACGCCCGGTGTATTTTCAGAGTTTATAAAAAATCTGCCTGTAGATCCTACAAAATAGGCTACTCCTCCAATCAGAAGCGCAAATACCGTTGAAGCTATCGTGCCGATCTTAATTGATCTCTCATCTCTGATAGAGAGAAATTTCTGAATAAGCTGCGGCATTGCAAAGGGAGCTACGCTTGTCAGAAATATTAGTGAAAAAAGTGGCCAGAATCCTGGAGGTCCGACTGCTGATGTGAGTTTGGGGTCTATACTTTTAAGCTTGGCTGAAATATTCGAAAGCCCTTCAGCTCCCGAAATGGTAAAAACAACCATCATGATCACGCCTAGCACCATAATTATACCGAAGAAAGTGTCGAGTGAAGACATCGACTTATAGCCGCCCATGCTCAGATAAAGCGCTGTAAAGAAACCCATAAAAAAAACAGCGTGCCAATATTCGAGACCAGGGAGAGATGATTCGAACAGATAGGACAATCCCTGAAAAACCGCTGCTGAATAAGGGATCAAAAATACGAATATGACTATTGCAGCGAAAAGTTTGAAGTATTTTGTTTTGTACCTTGCTTCAAGAAACTCGCTCATGGTATAAACACCATACCTGATAGATGCCTGCTTGACTTTCCATGCGAGAAGTTTCCAGACCAAAAACACTCCGACCAGAGCGTTAAAAACTCCGACCCAGACGCCTGAATAACCGAAATTCCAGCCGACATTTCCCGCAAAGCCAATAAATACAACGGCTGAGAAATATGCAGTCCCGTAGGAAAACGCGCTCATCCACGGACCGACTTTTCCACCGCCCAGCAGAAAATCCGAAAATGTTCTGGTTTTGGATGCGCCTATTATACCGAAAGATATAATTGTGAAGGCATAAATTGAGAGTACGATCAGTTTAAGTGTCATAACAATTTTCCCGGTTAAATTACAGATCTTGGGAGAATATAAGTTTTTAGCAGACCAAAAGCAACGCCAAAAAACTCAAATAAAGATGATAAATTTCATTTCTCAATCCGCCAAAATTTTCGTATATTTAAGCACATGAGCAAAATTCTTATAATATTAGCTGTTCTACTCACTTTACTGGCCACTGGTTGTACTAAATATCCGGTCAGAACAGAAGATAGAATAGAAAACAGAACAGAAGACGAAAAGAGTACCGCCGAACCCGAATTCTTGTATATGGAAGAAGTCTATGCTCACGCAAAAAACAGTTTCAGTTCAGGCGACTGGAACAGCTCGTTCGCCTGGTACGAAAGGCTGCAAAGAGATTACCCCGATAATCCATACATGGCGGAATCTTTATTCATGAGGGGTTACATCAATAAAACTCTCAAAGGTGAAAATAACTCAGCAAAAAAATATTTTAAAAAGCTTATAAACAATTATCCCGGATCAGACTTCTGCAATTCGGCGAAGTTTGAGCTGGAACATATAGATGATCCCGGGTTTATGCCCGAATTTGAAAAACAGGAAAAAAGAAAATGAAAAGAATATATCTTGACAACAGCGCGACAACAAAAGTTGATGAAAGAGTCGCAAAAACTGTATATGAATACATGACCGAAAAATATGGAAATCCGTCATCCGCCCACTCTTTCGGACAGGAGGCAAAATATTCTCTTGATGACGCAAGAGAGAAAGTGGCAAAAGTTATAAACGCGGGTATCGGAGAAATATTTTTTACATCGGGGGGAACCGAGTCAGACAATTGGTCAATAAAAGGAATAGCTGATCTATACATAGACCAAAATAAACCTATTCATATTATTACATCTAATTATGAACACAGCGCTGTTTACGAAATGTGTAAAATCTACTCGAAGTTCTATCCTGATCTCTTTTCGGTCACATTTCTGAATCCTTCAGAAACAACAAAAACAGTAAGTGTAGAACAAATAAAGGATGCAGTCAATGAGGATACTAAACTTGTTTCAATTATTCATGTTAACAATGAAATAGGTGTGATTAACGATATAAAATCTATCGGATCGTTCTGCAAAAGTAAAAACATCATTTTTCATACAGATGCAGTACAGTCTTTCACCAAAATTCCGATCGATGTTAAGTCCATGAACATTGATATACTTTCCGCCTCTTCACATAAAATTTACGGTCCGAAAGGTGTCGGAATGCTTTACCTGAGAAAGAAAGTTTCACTTCTTCCAAATCAATACGGCGGGCATCAGGAAAGCAATATGAGGACGGGAACTGAGAATCTTCCCGGCATTGTCGGATTTGCAAAAGCCGCTGAAATCTCCTATTCAGAAATAAATGAAGAAATTCCCAGAATAACCCGTTTGAGAGATCTTTTGTTCGAAAAGATAAATGCAGGGGTTGACAACATCATCGTTAACAGCGACCTTGAGAACGGCTATGGGGGAATACTTAACATAACTTTTCCGGGCGTTGAAGGCGAAGCACTTTTACTCTCACTTGACCTTGAAGGCATAGCCGTTTCGACCGGATCGGCCTGCTCAACCGGACAGGTCTCACCATCAAGAGTACTTACAAGTATCGGTCTATCAGCAGAACAGGCGCAAAGCTCGATCCGATTCTCGGTAGGGCGCTTCAACACTGAAGCTGAGATAGAGTTCGTTGCACAGAAAGTGATCGAGGCTGTAAAACGGCTGAGGGAGATGATGAATTGATTTATTTTTTACAACCTATTATATATTTCTTAAAGTTGCTTATTTTATTCAGCATTTTATCTATTAGCGTTATATCTAATTACTTTTCAGATTCGATAAAACATGAAATTTCTAGTAATGAATTGAAAAAACATAAGTCACAGTTATTTTTTAAACAAACTTTTGATAATGACATATCGTCCATCCGAGATTTTAACGGCTGGATAAGTCCGGTTGCACCTTGGACTCAAGATCCAATAATCCAAATGTGGGTTACATTTCGTTCAGACAGTACAATCCTGTTAAAACATGCAGAGAAGTTCCTTCCTGCTGAAGAAGAGAAAGAAAAATTCATTAACTGGTTTGTAAAATTCGCATCTGATAAAGGCTTTGAAAATGAAGTTATCGATCTCGATTCACTAAAATACATTACTTTAAGTAAATTCATCAGAGTGGAAGGCGGCAAAAAAGGGAAATATTTGTATTTCTATAACTCTAAGTCC
>JAWOER010000197.1:0-2878 GCA_046482655.1 Candidatus Delongbacteria bacterium
AAGCCGTCTGATAAAAATATTTTTTTTGCATAAAGGAATTTATTGACAATTATTTTGAAATTATTTAACTTCACAACTGTTATTCTCATTGTTGAAAAGAAAGAAAGGAGCTAAAATGCCACATGTAATTACTGACAAATGTGTTGCCTGCGGAGCCTGCAAGCCGGAATGTCCTGTTGACTGCATCACTGAAGGCGATATCTATGTGATCGACGCTGACGCCTGCATAGACTGCGGCGCATGTGCTGCTGTTTGTCCTTCAGACGCGATCGTCCAGGAGTAAAGCAGGAAGAGCATTACAAAAGCGTTAAAAAAAGCCGCATTTCAGCGGCTTTTTTTTATGTCCTTATCGCATTCTGAATAAAAGCTGCAGGAAGCACACCGGGAACTGTTGCATCCTTTGGCCGAATTTTTCAATTTAAAAATAAGATACACGATCGAGGCTGCTACCGCCAATATAACTGTAATGTATTGGATCATAAGAACTTCCCGATATTAAATACCGCAAAAGACACTATCCACGCGACCGAAGTTGTAAAGAAAGCCGAGAACAGTGCCCATCTCCATTTGCCGGATTCATTTTTTACTGCTATTACCGTGGCAATACAGGGCAGATAGAGAAGAATGAAAAGTAAAAATGTAAGAGCTTTGAGCTTATAGGATCCGTTGTGATCGAATGATGAGGAGTTCCTTAACTTTTCGGGCAGATCATTCCCTTCTTCATCAGCATGCAGGATCGAAAGGGTACTTACAACTATTTCTTTTGCCGCAAATCCGGTTACGATAGCGACATTTGTCTTCCAGTCGAATCCGAGCGGATCAAAAACAGGTTCAGCTATCTTGCCGATCATGCCGATATACGAATTTTCCAGTACAGATGAATCTGTCGAATATGAGTTCTCATCCGGCCTGGGGAAATAACCCAGTACCCAAACAATAACGGAGGCCGCCAGGATTATGCCTCCCATTTTTTTGAGATACAAATAAGCTTTGTCCCACATATGGTAAGCGGTAGATCGCAGTGTGGGGGTCCTGTATGGAGGCAGTTCCATAACAAAAGGGACATCTTCTGTTCTGAACAAAGTTTTTTTGAGCAAAAGTGCCGAAAGCATAGCAATAAACACACCTGTCGCGTACACGATAAAAAGCATAAAGGCCGGATTTTTTGGAAAAAAAGCTCCGATTATCAGAATATATACGGGCAGTTTGGCCCCGCATGACATAAATGGTATGATCAGCATTGTTACCAGTCTGTTCTTTTTGCTGTTTATTGTTCTTGTTGCCATTATTGCCGGAACAGAACACCCGAAACCTATGAGCATGGGGATAAAAGACCTTCCGTGAAGACCGATCTTATGCATGACTTTATCGATAATAAAGACTACTCTGGCCATATAGCCGGTATCTTCAAAAAACGATATAAAAAAGAAGAGTATGAGAATATTGGGGAGAAATACCAAAACCCCGCCTACACCCCCTATTATACCGTCAACTACAAGGTCTTTCAGAATGCCGTCAGGCAGAATGTTCTTAAAAAGATCTGAAGCAGAGCCGACGAGATATTCAATAAAACTCATCGGATACTCACCAAGAGTGAAAGTGGATTCGAACATGAGCCACATAAGTGCCAGAAAGATAGGAATACCCCATATTCTGTGAGTAGCGAACTCGTCTATGAGCCTGGATCTTTTTTGGCTGGTACTTCCCGATCCTTTCAGGTTTAAAGTTTCTTTTAAAGCCCCCGCTATGAATCCGTATTTTGCATCGGTTATAAGATTTCCGGCCTCATCCTCATAATGTTTCGATATTATTTTCTTTTCTTTATTAATAACATTTTTTATCTCGTCAAAATTTGACGAAGCATCTTCTACTCTTTTTAAAAAATCCGGATCGCCCTCCAAAAGTTTAAGAGCTGTGTAGCGGGGCGATATCCTGGACAAAAAGCTTATATTGGTGTCTTTCGACAGTATTTCTCTGAGATCTCTGATAGAATCCTCTATAGGATGACCGTAATTAATATGGACATGCCTTGCAAGAGGCTCTTCGTCGTTATAGCAGGACACGATCTTTTCCATCAAGTTGTCGATGCCGGATCGTCTGGTCGCAACGGTAGGTATAAAAGGTATCCCCGTCATCCTGCTCAACAATTCGGTATCAAGTTCTGTTTCAGAATTTTTTAATTCATCATACATGTTAAGCGCAACTATTACCTTGAGGTCCATATCAATAAGTTGAGTCGTCAAAAAAAGATTTCTTTCAATGTTCGAGGCGTCAACGACATTTAAAATAATATCCGGCATTTCTTTTATAATAAAGTCATGAACAACTTTCTCGTCATCGCTGTACGGTGTAAGCGAGTATGTTCCGGGCAGATCGGTAATATTAATTACATAGTCACCGAAGATGACTTCCGATGTTTTCCATGAAACTGTCACGCCGGCGTAATTACCCACTTTTTCTCTTTGACCGGAAATATTATTAAAAAGTGTCGTCTTGCCGCTGTTCGGATTACCAACCAGTGCTACATTGATCCTTTTACACTTATTATTTTTGACCCTTTTATGTGTTCCGGACTCTGAAAAAGACAGGTTCCTTCCGCGATTCCTCTCGTGCCTTTTATGCTTACCTTCGGACACGGCTATAAGTTTGGATTCTTCCCTTCGCAAAGATACATCGTAACCCATTAAACGGTACTGAATAGGGTCCTGCAGCGGAGCATTTTTGATAACTTCGACCTTTTTGCCTTCTACAAATCCCATTTCCTGGATACGGCGTCTGAACGAACCTGTCCCGTGTACCTTCTTTATTATGGCGCTTTCGCCTGTATTGAGCTCTGATAAATTCACCACCACCTCTTAATGATACAAAATCTCATTAA
>JAWOER010000084.1:0-3129 GCA_046482655.1 Candidatus Delongbacteria bacterium
ATAATCCATGAGAAGGCTAAAAAACAACAGTGCGAGGATGATCAATACCAGGGAGCTCCTTAGCATTTACGTAGGTAGTACGCAGCTTATGAGCGAAGTGTTCAAGTTCATGGGCGAGGATGATCCGATGCAGTATGTGCCCGATACGAAGAAGCAGCAGTTTATGCTTGAGATGATGAACCGAATGAGCGGACAGATGGTTGATAGACTGAAGGGCGTGGCTGGTGGCGTGCAGCAGATGGGCGCCGGTGGTGGCCCGATGAACGGTAGTGGTCCGGCCCCTGGTATGGGCGTCGGTGCCGGTGGTCCTCCCCAGGGCGGCGGAGGGCCGATGGCTCCTCTCAGTGAGGAGGAGAGCGGAGAAGTAGAGTAGAAGGAGGGAAGTGATGAGAGAGACAAATATACTTGGTGATTACCAAGAAGATGGAATGGGCAGTGAGCCTGAGAGGGATGATGGTGTCGATGAGCGGATGAGGGCCGAGCGACAGCAAGTGCTTGAGGTGCTCGAGATGCCCGGGTATGCGATACTGCATAGTATGTTCATAGAGACCATAAGTGAGGCTACGAGGAGGCTGCAGAATAGGAACCTCAGGTGTCGCCTGAGATCAGAACTCCCTCATGCAGAAAACAGCACCCGCCGAGAGTATGACCCGGAGTATGTATCACGAGAAACTCCATATTTCCGGCTTTCAGAATGTCACCGTCTTTAAATGTCCCGTCAGGCTCTATGCTGTAACCCTTACCCGACATTCCCGAATAATTTTTTAAAGGATCGGTTGCATATTCTTTTTCCAGTTCATGAACGAGGAACGGTATTCTGAATTTTTTTCTCAACTCTTCAACTGCTCCAATATGGTCATAATGACAGTGAGTGTTAAATATGGAATGTGGTACGGCATTTATTGACCTGATAAGCTCTATAATTTTATCTGCATCGTCGCCAGGATCGAAAATAACAGCTTTGGAAGTTTTCTGACATTTTGCAACAACGCAGTTCACTTCCAGCGGACCGACAGATATTATGTGGAATTTGTCTTTTATAGTCTTCATATTTTTTCGATCAGGTTGTAATTTTCCAAAACTTTTCTGAGTCTTGCAGCAGTTTTGTCGTCCAGACCCACGAGCGGCAATCTTACCGGACCGGTATCGAAACCCATAAGATTGAGCGCTGTTTTTACAGGAACGGGATTGGTGTCTAAGAACATTGCGTGACACAGGTCATTAGTGTATTTTGCGAGAGAAAGTCCCTTTGCAAAATCGCCTTCAAACATTGAGTGGACAAGAGAGCTCATCTGTTTGGGAATGATATTTGAGGAGACACTGATCACGCCTTTACCGCCCAGAGCCATAAGAGAATAGGTCAGATCGTCCTCTCCGGAAAGAACAGATATTCGTTTGTTTACAGAAAAAATGATTTTTTGTGCCTGAGACATGGACCCTGAAGCTTCCTTTAAGGCCACTATGTTCTCGTGCAGCGAAAGCCTTTCAACCGTCTCGGGAAGCATGTTTATACCAGTCCTTGAAGGGACATTATACATTACCAGAGGTATGGGGGATTTATCGGCTACCGCAGAAAAATGGCCATAAAGACCTTCCTGATTCGGCTTATTATAGTACGGCGTTATAACAAGTGCCGCATCCGATCCGCAGTCAGAAGCCATTCTGCAAAGTTCTGTTGCTTTTTTGGTAGAATTGCTTCCGCATCCCGCTATAACTTTTAGGCCGAGTTCCTTTGAAGTCTGGCAAACAAAAGAATACAGTTCTCTGAATTCTTCTTCTGAAAAAGTTGGATTTTCACCCGTAGTCCCTCCCGGGACGACGCCGTCCATGCCGGATGATGACTGAAAACTTAATATTTTTTTTAAACTTTTATAATTAATTCCGCCCTCTTTTTTGAATGGAGTGACGATCGCTGTAAAAGCACCCTGCATTTTTCCGCTCCTTTTTTTTGGAAAAATAAGCAAAAACAAACACAAATACAAGGCATTTATAAATTGATTTTATTCAAATTTTTTGTTAAAAAATAGTCAAAATAAATTTTGCAAATTTGATTTGAATGTTATAATTTTAGTATTCGCTCAAAAAATGAGGAGTTTAATGCGGACAATGAAGGTATTGACATTATATACGGACGGAGCATGCAGCGGTAACCCGGGAGAGGGAGGCTGGTGCTCAATACTAATATATAACGGCAGGGAAAAAAAGATATCGGGATATTCAGAAAAGACCACCAATAATATCATGGAGCTTACTGCAGTTGTAGAAGGTCTGGAAATGCTCAAAGAAAGCTGTATCGTAAATGTTTATACAGATTCAAAATATATTGTTGATTCTGTAACGAAATGGCTTGATAACTGGGTGGAGAACGGATGGCGTACTTCATCTAAAAAACCGGTAAAAAACATTGAATTCTGGCAAAGGATAGTCAGGATGACCGGTATTCACGACATCAGGTGGAATTGGGTAAAAGGTCACGACGGGGATCTTTACAATGAGGAATGTGACAAAATAGCAAGAGAAGAGATCTTAAAACACAGGGAAAACGCAGTTTCATGAATAAAAAACTACTTTCCAGCAGGAGAAATACAAGGGAAAACCTGCTTATGCTTTTTTACAGCAGAGAATTTTTGCAAAGAGATTTCAGGATATCTGCAGATGAAGCTCTATCTTTTTTAAGATCGATAAAGGATTTTAAAACTGACGAGAATGTCGAACTGATAAGAGATTCTATTAAGGAAGTTTTTGATAATGTAAGGATAACAAAGTTGGATCCGGAAGATATCATCGAATTTCCCGTTCCGTTCTTAAAAGAAAAAATATCCATGACATTTCAGGAAATGGATGAGGAAAATGTCCGCGACAGCTTTTTAACAAGATCGGTTGAACTTGCTGACACTTTTAAGAGCATCAAACATGTACAGGAGACCGAAGTCATTGCCGAAGAGAACAAGGATAATCTTGCCTTTTTTACCGAGTATGTTAACCTCTATTTTATAAATCTGGACAGGATAGATACAGAAATAAAAAAGAACCTTGAGAACTGGGATTTTGGAAGGATATCCATCATAGATAAAATTATTCTGAGAATGGGTATTGTTGAATTGAAATTTTTGTTAGATATACCCTCTA
>JAWOER010000088.1:0-5449 GCA_046482655.1 Candidatus Delongbacteria bacterium
CAGACCGAGAAGCGGACTTGCGGCAAAACACGGAATAACCGTACTGAACACGCCCGGAACAATTGACGAAGGCTACCGCGGCGAGGTCGGTGTCATCCTGATCAACCACTCTAAATCCGATTTTGAAATATCAAAAGGAATGAAGATCGCCCAGATGGTGATCGCACCTGTCCTAAGAGCAGAAGTCGAAGAAACGGACGGGCTCAGCGGCACGCGCAGAGGAGACGGAGGCTTCGGCTCTACCGGTTTATGATAGACAGTATCCTGTCCATGTCCTTGTATTCAGAAAAGGCAAGCTGACCGGGAGCGGTCGGTTCTTCACCGTCGGGATAGGCATAGACGACCGGAACTCCATAAAAGTACGCCTGCAGTCTGCCCTTTACTCCCTCTTTGCCCATTGGAACAGGGATTATGTGTTCGCTCTTTTCCATAAGTGACAAGAGCATTTCGCTTTCTTGGTTACTGTTAACATTACAGGCTATCTTGATCAGATCGGGTTCAAATATTTCGGCTTCTTTTATCAGCCCTTCCAGATATACTTTATCGGGAGTTATATCGTAATTATGGTAAGACAGCATTAGTTTTTTATTATATTCTCCGGTCTTATCTGAAAGTTCAAAAATATACTCATGCGGTTTTTTTAGACTAAAATCAACAATATCCGTTCCGAATTCGACTGCATTCTTCAGGTATTCGAGGCTTTTTTGGTGCCGGTCAGATGTCCTGAATGTGCAAATACTTGTTTTTGCTCTGGATATCAGAAGCGGGAGTTCTTCAATATCCGGTTCTATGAGATCGAGCCTTAATTCAACATTTTTATATTTATCGATCAGTTTTAAACACTTATCAATATTCTTTTCAGATATGCTTACAAAAATCATCCAGATACCCTTTTAGTTGATTGATACTGATATTTTTAATAACCGGCTCTCCTATTCTTTTGAGTAGGATCATATCGATCTTATCAATGTTTTTCTTCTTGTCCTGATAAACGGAATCCATTACTGACTGAACTGAAATTTCGCAGGGCAATTTTACAGGAAGGCCGTTGGATATTAGCATTTTCTGTATCTTTTCTGTTTCTTTCCTGTCCAATCCGGTGGTCTTTTCTGAAATCACGCAGGCGAACATCATTCCTACAGAAACTGCTTCGCCGTGAAGAAGCCCTGACATCGACATTTCGGCGGCATGACCGAAGGTATGACCGAAATTAAGTATTTTCCGTAATCCTCTGTCATACGGATCGGCACTGACTATGTCTGATTTTAATTTTCCTGCGGTACTAATGATCTCTGCAAGTTCATTATCCTTCATTTTGGTTACAGGGAGTCTGCTGATTTTTTCAAAAAGCTCCCCGCCGGTTATCAGAGCTGTCTTGATCAGTTCTGCAACTCCGTTGTTAAAATTTTTTCTGTCCAGAGTTTTTAGCAGACTACTGTCAACTATAACCCTGTCCGGCTCTTTAAAAGTCCCGACAACATTTTTATAATTTTTAAAATTCACTCCGTTCTTGCCTCCCAGCGAAGCATCGACCTGAGCCAGCAAAGTAGTGGGAACAAGTATCAGTCCCGTACCCCGTTTATATGTTGATGCGGCAAAACCGGCAATATCGCATACAACTCCGCCTCCGATCCCGACGATCACAGTATTTTTATCTGCACGGAATTGTATCAGTTTTGCATATATCCTTTCAACAGTTCTCAGGTTCTTGCTTCTTTCCCCCGCGGGAATAACTATAGTTCTGTCGTCTGTCATCAGGGATGTGCAGTAAAGTTTATAAACCTTTTTATCGGTGATAAATATAACTTCTTTCCCTGATACAAAATATCTGATCTCATCTGCTGCCGATCTTTTTTCTTTATCCGGGGTTTTACTCATTTAATACCTTGTGATTTTTTGTTTCATTACCTAAATTTAACACATTATTGGAGTAATTAAAAATGAATAATAAGAAAAAACCAACATACTTATTTGTCAAAAACACCCTGAAAGACGACCCGGCGACTTTTTTTAAGGCCGTGCTCGCAGTTTTTATAGTCAATATTTTTATCTATTATGCTTTTAACCCCACTTACGGGATGGTAGCTTTGCTTCTCACTATCCTTTCTCTTACAGAAATATTTTTCCCGTTTAAATATGCACTTTATGAAAATGGAATAATCGTTGACCGTTTCTTTTATAAAGTCAAACACGAATACAGTTATTATAAAAAAGTTTATAACGATAAGAACGGTATTTTTCTTTCGCCGTACAGATACAAGACGCGCATGGATTCTTTCCGGGGGATCCTTTTGAGAGTGCCTGAAGAAAAGAAAGATGAGATCATAGACTTTTTACGGTCAAAAATAGAAAATTACGAAAGCAAATAAATTCTTGACAAAACACATAATCATTATTACATTTAGCTAACTGTCAAAATGAAGAGGCTGAAGATGAACAGCTATACAAAAATATTCAAGGCTCTCGGGGATGAAACGAGGCTCCGGATCGTAAAGATGCTTGAAGTTAAAAAAATGTGCGTATGTGAGATCACTTCAATAATCGGATCGTCAACACCAACCGTTTCAAATCATTTAAAAATATTGAAAGAGACAGGTCTGATTGAACAGAACAGGGATGTTAAATATATGAATTACTCCCTTACCGGAAACAGAGACGGATTTGCCGGAAAAGTGCTCGAGCTTATAAAGTCGATCGATGAAGAACGGACAAGGACGGATCAGCAGACAGCACTCAGAACGGACAGAGCGAATATCTGCTAGGAGAAAATGATGAGCTGGAAAAGTGAATGGAAAATATTAGTTACTATGATTGGCGTGTTCGTCGCAGCGTTATTTCTGCCTGTCGAGACCGAAAGATTTCAGAGTGCCGTGATGGAATCTTTCTATATGTTAAAGGAATACGCTCAGTATCATGTAATATTCTGTCTTCTGCCTGCACTGTTTATAGCCGGCGGAATTAGTGTTTTCGTCAGTCAGGGTGCCGTGATGAAATATCTCGGCGCGAACGCGAAGCGTATAATGGCGTATTCTGTCGCCGCTGTCTCGGGAACTATCCTCGCGGTCTGTTCATGCACGATACTTCCTCTGTTTTCGGGAATTTACAAGCGCGGTGCAGGTCTCGGTCCGGCAACAGCTTTCCTTTATTCGGGGCCGGCTATAAATGTGCTCGCCATTATCCTGACTGCAAGGGTTCTCGGAATGGAGCTGGGAATAGCAAGGGCTGTCGGTGCGATCCTTTTCAGCGTGCTGGTAGGCCTGATCATGGCTTTTGTTTTCAGGCATGAAGAGAAGGAAAAGTCGAAAAAACAGATTGTAATGCCTGAATCTGACAATGCAAGGCCGCTGTGGCAGGACATTATTTTCTTCGGACTCATGGTTCTCATCCTTGTATTTGCAAACTGGGCAAAACCTGCTATTGATAACGGAATATGGTCTTTCATCTTCAATGCAAAATGGATAATTACGGCTGTCCTAAGCATAGCTTTCGGTATCACACTATTCAAATTCTACGGAATGAAGATATCGCAGATTTTTATGATCGCGGCCGGAACTCTTATCCTGTATTTCGTCTCAGGCGGAAACACAATGATATCTTTCGCAGCCGGAGTGATAGGACTTTCTTATTTTACCAGTACGGCTGAAGGCGAACTTAAGGACTGGTTCGATGCGACTTGGGGATTTACAAAACAGATACTGCCATTAATGTTCTTCGGAATTCTGATAGCAGGATCGTTCCTCGGGCGTCCGGGACATGAGGGATTTATTCCGTCAGAATGGATCGAAACTATAGTGGGCGGAAACTCGGTCAGGGCGAACTTTTTCGCTTCAATCTCCGGTGCTCTGATGTATTTCGCGACTCTGACAGAAGTGCCTATACTTCAGGGACTTATCGGCAGCGGAATGGGTAAAGGCCCGGCTCTGTCTTTATTGCTTGCAGGACCTGCTCTTTCTCTGCCTAACATGCTCGTCATCAACAGTGTTATAGGATTAAAGAAAACTTCGGTGTTCGTAGGCTCGGTAGTAATCCTGTCCACTATTGCCGGATACTTGTACGGAATATTTTTTTAAAATTTAGGAGGTTAAAATGTCAAACTGCTGCGAAGATTCTTGCGAATGCGGCTGCGGAGGTAAAATACCCGGTCACAAAATGTGTATGCAGGCACAACCGGCGAACAAATTCGATTTCGAAAAGGTAATGAAGATGACTTCCGACCCGAAATATTTCTGCAAATGCTGCGGAAGAACTGCTAATGAAATGGAAAATCTCTGCAATCCTACTGAACTTAAGAAAGAGGTATAATGATGGATATTAAAATTCTGGGTACAGGCTGCCCCAAATGCTTAAATCTTGAACAGGCAGCAAAAACAGCTGCTGAATCGTTTGATTTTGAGATCAATGTCGGAAAAGTATCCGACATGACCGATATCATGGACTACGGCGTAATGATTACACCTGCACTTGTGATAAACGAAAAAGTGGTCAGTTCTGGTAAAGCTCTTTCTATTGAGCAGATCAAAAAACTTATCGGGGATAATATATGAGAAATGCCTTTAATTTCACAGTTATGACGGTTTTTTTATTCGTTTTTACCGCCTGTGCTGAAAATCCGAACCCGCAGGATCAGAATAAAAAAACGCAAGCAGAAACGGATAGGCCTGTTAAAACACTGGATGAACCAGATCAAAAGATCGCGGATAAGAAACAAGAAAATCCGAAAGTCACTTTCATTGAGCTCGGATCGGTCAACTGCATTCCGTGTAAGCAGATGCAGCCTGTAATGAAAGCGGTCGAAGAAGAATATCCTTCTCAGGTCAAGGTCGAATTCATTGATGTATGGACGCAAAAAGGAAAAATTGACGGAGCTAAGTACAAGATCAGAGTGATACCGACACAGGTTTTTCTCGACAGTCTCGGAAAAGAATATTTCAGACACGAAGGCTTTTTTCCAAAAGATGAGCTGGTCAAAGTTCTTAAACAGGGCGGAGTGAAGTAGTGGACGCTGTCTTTCTGTACTTATACGAAACAATGCAGGGAAGCACGGCCATAGCGGTATTCGGAGCTTTTTTATGGGGTCTTGCCAGCATACTTTTGAGTCCGTGCCACCTTTCATCAATTCCTCTGATAATCGGTTTCATAAGCGGAAGAAAGAACGAAACTGTGCGCAAAGCCTTTCTTCAATCTCTCTTTTTCGGGCTCGGAATACTGATAACTATAGCCATAATCGGCGTCATTACCGGAATGATGGGAAAAATGCTCGGAGATACCGGGATTTGGGGATATATTTTCCTTACAGCATTTTTCATCCTCTTCGGTCTTATCCTTCTCGATGTGGTAAAAATGCCTGATTTTGACAGTCCGAATCTCGCAAGATTTACCAAAAAAGGTTTCCTCACATCATTTATCGTCGGGCTGATATTCGGAATAGGCTTAGGACCCTGCACATTTG
>JAWOER010000284.1:0-2578 GCA_046482655.1 Candidatus Delongbacteria bacterium
CGCTTCTCGGTCTGACCTGTGCTTCGGTTGATGGAGGAAGTTCTATCGAAATTCCTGTTTTGACAACCTTGTATTCTCCCGGTTTAAGGGTAAGATCCTCATTTGAGAACAGATCCATTCCTGCGTCGCCAGGATGGGCGTATTTGGGCAGTTTTGCCTCCTGACGGAGTTTTTTAACTTTAAATCTACACATTATTTATCCTTTTTACATTTTGCACATAGTCCGAAAACCTCGAAGCGGTAGTCGGATATATCGAAACCATTATCTTTTGCAGTTTTTTCTGCTACTTTCCGGAGTGAAGCTCTCTCGAACTCGATGCAGGTTCCGCATTTTTTGCATATCAAATGGTGATGTGACCTTTTCTCCGATCCTACGAGTTCGTAATGGAAGTGATTTTCACCGAATTTTGATTTTCTTAAGATCCCTATTTCTGAAAAAAGGGCCAGATTCCTGAAAACCGACGCTCTGGAAACTCCGATATCCTTCTCCTGCAAGATCAAAGCGACATTATCAGCCTCAAAATGGGACATAAGACCATTGTTCGGATCGCAAAGGAATTCAAGAAGTCTGTTTCTTGGGACAGAAGATCTGAGCCCTCTTTTTTTAAGGTATCCATCAAGTACCTCGCGATAATATTCTGAAGTTTTTGCCGTCATATCTTTAAATGAATATAAATAATAAAAAAAAATCAAGTTATTTGTTGCGGTGTCACTATTTGACCCACAGATGAGTTATCATACCTTAAAAAATAAAAAAAGGCGGAATTATGCAGGTGTCGGATTATATTGTTAAAAAGTACGGAAGAACGGGACTTCCGCGAGAAGTTATCATGTCCGGTAAAACCGATGAATTAAGTGTTTCAGATCTTGTTGCTGTAATAATAGGGACCGGATCAAGGAACGAAAATGTTTTTACTATGGCAGAAAGGATCATAAGAGATTACGGCACAAAGTTCATAGCGGAAATAAAAGACGCAACACAGATAAGCAGAATGCTTAAGATAAGTCCTCTCAAAGCTGCGAAAATAGTCGCGGCTTTTGAACTCGGAAGAAGGTTTTATGGTGTTTCCGCAAAAAAAAGAGTGATCATAAGAGGTCCGGAAGATGTGTATAAATATGCTTCGGAGATGAAAAAATTCTCAAAAGAATTTTTTAGAGGAATATATCTTAATTCAAAAAATTATATAATACATGACGAAAATGTAAGTGTGGGGCACCTTACAGGTACACTCGTTCATCCCCGGGAAGTATTCAAATCCGCAATAGAGTGCTCAGCAAGCTCAATAATTGTTGTACACAACCATCCCTCCGGGGATTTTGAACCGTCAGAAGATGATAATAAAATTACCAAAATGCTTAAAGAATCGGGAGAAATTTTAAAAATACCGCTGGTCGATCACATTATTATATCGGAGAACGGGTATTACAGCTACAGCGAAAAGCGCGGCATGTTATCCTTGACTTAAAAGAGTTTATTGCATAAATTTTCACTCAAAAAATGAGACCTCTGTAAAGTCAATGGAACTGGACCGGGAAGTATCGATAATAAAAAGGATCATTCACCTTTCTTTACCTGTGATGATGGGAGAAATAATGTTCTCCCTGATGAGTTTCATAGACAGATTTTTTATTGCAAGGCTCGGAATAGAAGAATCAGCGGGAGCAAGCCTTAGTTCCACGGTCATATGGGTACTTATGACCCTGAGTGCACTGATAACCGGCGGCTCTGTCGCTCTGGTAGCCAGAAGGACAGGAGAAAATAACAGAAAAGAAAGATCGAAAAGTGCCGAGCAGTCTCTTTTTCTGGCTCTGTTTTTTGGAGTGATCATCGCCTCGGCAGGATTTTATTTTTCACCGCACATAATGGGTTTTTATGATGCAGAACCCAAAGTAGAGCTTTTGGGCGGTCAGTATCTGAGTATTTTGGTACTCGGCTATCCTTTCGTTATGATAGCACATACAGCTGCTGCGGTGTTTCAGGCCGGAGGGGACACCCGCACTCCAATGAAGATATTTTTTATAATGAGCATAATGAACATTACTCTCGATCCGATCATGATATTCGGGTACGGTCCGGTGCCCGGTATGGGCGTAAAAGGCGCTGCTTTGGCAACACTGATTAGCGAGTTTATCGCATGTTCGAGTATTCTGATAATTATATTTACAAGTAAAGAATACAACTTGTCAGTACCGAGATCTTTGATACCCGATATTAAAATGATAAAAAAAATACTGGCAATAGGCGGATGGAGCGGTCTGAACAGCCTGTCTAGACCGCTTTCTGCCATCTTTTTACAGCGCATTATTACTTTTCACGGCACAGCTTGTGTTGCGGGATTCAGTTTCGGAGTGCAGTGGATATCAATAGTCTTTATCTTTATGCAGGGAATGAGGGTCTCAATATCTTCTCTTGTGGGAAGGTTCCTGGGGAAAAATGATGAGCTGAATGCAGAAAATACTACAAAAGCCGGGCTTATGTTCGGATTTGTTTTCGTAACAATTATTTCTCTTTTCGAAATAATTTTTTCTGTGCAGGCGATAAGTGTTTTCACTGTCGATCCCGATGTTGTAAAAGCAG
>JAWOER010000060.1:0-5622 GCA_046482655.1 Candidatus Delongbacteria bacterium
TAGGGTCCGCCGTCCGCCGCGACGCTTGCGAGCGATTCGCCGCCCAGGCTGCCCCCTCGGACTGGGCTCACCAATCGGACTGGGCTCACCAATCGGACTGGGCTCACCAATCGGACTGGTCGCCTTAAAAGGGCGGTGCTCTACCAACTGAGCTACTTTCCCAGCCATCAAAAATGCAACGGCAAATATAAGCCTGTTGCACACCTATGTCAAGTATTTTTTATACATTTAAAAACAGTTTTTTTAGTTTTTCTTTGTATTTAATCTTATTTCAAAAATATACGGCCAGTATTTTCCTGTTACAAAAAAACTGCTGTCTTTATAAGCAATGCCGTTAAGCACATCAGAACCGGGATTGGTTTCCAGCGAGCGGTTTCTTAAACCATACAGATCGTACACATCCCTCACCTGACCGTCAGACGGGTCTATAGCAACAATCCACTCTTTATGATAGATATTTGCATATATCAGTCCTTCCACATATTCCAGCTCGTTAATATCCATTACAAAGTTACCTTCGCTGTCCTTAACACTAATGCTTCCGGTTATGCTGAAATCTGAGGGATCTCTAAAAAATATGGTACTGGTACCGTTACTCATTATCAGGTTCGTTCCGTCATTGGTTAATCCCCAGCCTTCACCGGTATATTCAAATTCACCGATCTTTTTAAAATCTGAAAGATTGTAAACAAAACATATACCTGATTTGTATGTCAGCTGGAATATTTTGCCGTCTAAGACCGTAATCCCTTCTCCAAAATATGATCCGGGAAGATCATAGCTGTCAAATATCTCCCCCTCTTCGTGATCATATTTGATTAATCGGGAATAATTATATTTTCCCGTGCTTTCGATCAGACTGTCCCCTGCAAATTCTAACCCCTGTGTATAAAATGTAACATCATGTGTATATTTGTTCAGTACATCATAATCCGCAATGTCTTTTGAGATCTCCTCGTTATTGCATCCCGACAGAACGAATAAAAAAATTAATAGCACCAATACCTTCATTTTGCAGCACATAATTCCTCAAGTCTGTCAATTATTCTTTCCAAAATATCGAACTTTTTATTTATCGTGGCTTTCCTTATACCCTCTAGACCGGGATTAGAGTTGATCTCCAGAAAAACAGGTCCGTTGTCCGTCCTGATAAAATCCACTCCCGCGATTTCCAGACCGAATGCCTTTGTGAGCATTATACTCTGATCGGTCTCTTCTTCAGTCAGTTCGGAAATGCTGACCTGTGCCCCCCTCTTGTAGTTGGCCCTGAAATCCATGTCCGAATTGGTCCTTTTCATAGATGCGATAACCTTGTGACCCAGTACAAAGACCCTGAAGTCAGAAGCCCTGTTATCGTACGATCTAATATAATCCTGTATCAGAAATATCTCGTTACGGTTCACATTCCAGATATAATCTATTGTGGATATAAGCTGTTTAACATCATAAATAATAAGAGTTGAGCTTCCAAGTGAACCGAATATGTTCTTTATTATCATGGGGAATTTAAATGTATCCAAAACCACACTAATATCTTCAGGTCTTCTTATCACAGCCGATCTGGATATCATGACGCCTGTATTGGACATTATCTGCAGCGAAAGCAGTTTATTCCTGGCCTTCATTACAGAATCCGGTGAATTGATTACCGGAACGCCGCTGTTTAAAAATTGATTTACAACATAGAATTCTGCATTGCTTTTTTCTTTTACAGAAAGCCTGTTAAGCATTATATCATAATCGGAGGGGATTATCTTTTGCCCTCTGTATAAAAGCTCCGATGATCCTGTCCCCACAAAAAGATTGAACTCGCCGTTCTTAAAAAGATCGACCTTATGACCCTTTGCCTCACCGATCTTTTTAAGATCAATTATATTCGGGAAAAAATCACTTTCTGAAATGGTGGCTGTCAGGATACCTAAGTTCATAGCTTATTTCTCTGGTATGGTGAGTATTCTTTGAAGTGAATCGTAAGTAAATCTTCCATAGGCGGTCACATTTCCGTCAACTCTGCATTCCCAATCATAATCTCCGTCTTTTACAACTGCTTTAAAATCTTCGGGGAATAGAACGAACCCCCATTTATCCTTTTTTACCTGTATGTTTTTTTCAAATTTTTTCCCGCCTTTTTTGGCTGTTACGACAAAAACCGCATCATAAAACTCCAATGCGCCGTTTTTGTCTCTTACTCCAAGCTGAATATTTACTGACTCTGACTGTTGCCAGGAAGGAACAGGGTCATTATCCGTAGAATCGGATGCAGAAAAAGAGGCAACCGTTATCAGTAACAGTGCCAGGACAATAGTGTATTTCATTTTCACCTCCTTCAGTGAGAATTAGTGATCTGCAGTATTTCGTCTCTTATTTTTGCCGCAAGCTCATAATTTTCAGTCTCGACGGCCCTTGTAAGTCTTGTTTTGAGTATGTTTTTTTTATCAATTTTCAATACCTTGTTTTCCTGACCTTCCTTAATATTGGAACCTGTAAGTTTAAAAAGGTATCTTTCCACAGTTTTTGAAAAGTGGGTATAACAATATCCACATCCCACTATTCCTTTTTTTAAAACAGTGAGCTCGGGAGTAGAACAAACGGGACACTGTTTTAATTCGTTATTTACTTTTCTTGAAGCGATATTCCTACCGGCGCTCATACCGTTACTGAACAGCCCCGAATTTAATATGCTCAGAGTTTCATTTAGTATCTGATGCAAGGATCTTCCCAGCGAACCTTTGGTTAGTTCAGGATGTTCTTTTACAAATTTCTGAAAACATTGTGGACATAAATTCATTTCTTCAGTAGTTTTTTCTCCCTGAATTACGATCTTTGAAAGAACATTTAAAGATCCGCATTTATCACATTTCATCATCATATCACCCCGTCAACTATATTAACAATTCTGTCGGCCTTTTCAGAAAGATTCTTATCGTGTGTTGCAATTATAAACGCAGTATTGTTCTCTTTTGCAAGCTTCCACATAATATCGTGAAGTTTTTCTGAAGATAGATTGTCAAGATTTCCCGAAGGTTCATCGGCCAGTATAAGACCGGGTCTGTTGATTAATGATCTGGCAAAAGCTATCCTTTGCTGCTCGCCCCCGGAAAGTTCGCTGCTCTTATGCTCACTTCTTTCGGACAATCCGACGGTTGCAAGCAGATCTTCGGCTCTTGTTTTCAGATCTGTTATCCTTTCACCCTTTATAAGCCCGGGGAGCATAATGTTTTCCAGAGCGGAGAATTCGGGAAGCAGATAATGGAACTGGAAAACGAAACCCAGATTCTTATTCCTGAATTCTGCGAGTTTCCGGTCATTGTATCCCAGAATATTTTCGCCACTGTAAATAATTTCACCGCTGTCCGGTCTGTCCAAAGTTCCTATAAGGTTCAATAGTGTTGATTTTCCGGCACCGCTTTTTCCCATTACTGCGACTATTTCGCCTTCGTTCACTTCCAGGTCTATCCCTTTTAGAACAGGAATATCCCTTTCTCCCATTTTATATTTTTTAAACAATTTTCCGATCTTTATAAGCATTGTTAACTCTTTTTTTTTAGTTTATTCGTCTCTGATGATCTGCGACGGAAGCATTTTGCTGGCCTGTCTTGAAGGATAAAGTGTCGAAATAAAGGTGAGTGCGATCGAAACAAGACCGATCAAAAATATGTCCCAGCCCCTGATCTGCACCGGCATTGCATTTATGAAGTATATGTCTCCGGGAAGAGATATAAGTTGGTATTTGAGCTGTATAAATGATACACCTATTCCGATTATCAGTCCGGTAACAGTTCCCACTATACCGATTATCATTCCCTGAAATATGAATATTTTCATTACAGACCTTCGGGTCGAACCCATGGCCATAAGTATGCCTATTTCCTGCTTTTTTTCCATAACTATCATTATAAGACTGGAAAGAATGTTAAAAGCAGCAATTATAACTATAAGACTGAGAATAGTACCCATCATCATTTTCTCTATCTCCATCCATGCATACAGATTCCTGTGCATATCTTTCCACGAAACAGCGGTTCTTGGGTATATCAGATCATGATTCAGCGAACCTTTAACAAGATCCGTATCGTCAATAGAAACAAGCTGCACATAAACCCCGTTTATTTTATCCGGCATTTTAAAAAGCCTTTGTGCATCTTCGAGAGCAATATAGGCCATACCGCCGTCAATTTCGGCTAGACCGGTTTCAAAAATACCGGTAACTTCAAATTTCATTACCGGAGGCTGGGAAAAAGTACTGCTGACCGCGGGTGATATTACAAAAAGCTCGCTTCCGATAACAGAGGAAGTTTTATCTGCCATTCCTTTGCCGAGTAAAATGCCGGACCGTCCGGTATCTTCACTTTTGAATTGCAGTGAACCGGCCCTGATCTGATCTTTCAAAAGAGAAATGGATGAAATAGTCTTTTCATCAATACCCCTTATGAGGGCTCCCTCTGTGTAATCCCCTTTTATCATTCCATAAGATTCGATAAATGGTGAATATCCTTTGATAAGAGAATCTTTAGAAAGTCTCGATGTTAATTCTCCGGTAAGATCAAATGGCCTGTCGTTAAAAGATCTTATCCTGATATGAGAATCATTTGATATAAAACGCGTTCTTACTTCAGTTTCAAATCCGTTCATCACAGACATTACTATAACAAGAACAGCCACTCCGAGCATTATACCAAAAAAGGAGATGTATGTAATAGTCGAAATAAAAGCTGTTTTTCTTTTGCTTCTTAAATACCTCCTTGCTATGAACATTTCAAGAGACTGCACTGTGTCCTTTGTTCTTTAGTTACTCTTCATATACAAATATAATCTTATTTGAGCTGTTTAACAAGAGTATATGAGATTTTATTTATTCATCCCCTGGGATGATACTGCCTGTAGATCTGCTTTAAATGCTCTCTGTCGATATGAGTATATATTTGTGTGGTGGAAATATCGGCGTGCCCCAGCATTTCCTGAACAGACCTGAGATCTGCACCACCCTCAAGCATATGTGTGGCAAAGGAATGCCTGAAAGAATGAGGATGTATTTCGACAGACAGATCAGCAAGTTGCACATATTTTCTCAGTATTTTCCAGAATCCCATTCTTGACATCCTGTTCCCTCTTGAATTAAGAAACAGTATGGATTTGCTCTTGCCTTTAGCTGCAAGCTCAGGTCTCAGTTCGGAAAGATATTGCTTCAGATATTTCAATGCACTGGATCCGATCGGTATTATCCTCTCTTTATTTCTTTTTCCGATAACCCGGACAATTCCTTCGGGAAATATAACTGAATTGTATTCAAGAGACAAAAGTTCTGATATTCTTAAGCCGCAGGCATAAAGAATTTCCAGCATAGATCTGTTCCTGATTCCGAGAGCTTTTTGCAGATCAACATTGGAAAAGATCTTTTCGATCTCTTCCAATGTCATTACCGAAGGCAGAGACTTCGGCTGCCGGGGAATCTCTACGCTTACGGACGGATCCGAACCGCAAAAATCACTATCCGTCAAAAATTTATGAAAGGGATCGAGGCCGGAATTGGGCTCATCGCAAAACAGGTATTTAGGATTGATGCTAATGGCCCGGGCAATGGCTACGCGTTTTTGCATGCCTCCACTTAACTCAGATGGCAAC
>JAWOER010000131.1:0-23250 GCA_046482655.1 Candidatus Delongbacteria bacterium
TGACGAAAAGCGCCGTTGCCCTGTCGGACACGGGCGGTTCGCGATAGCGGAACTCCGAGGCGATATCGACATCGCAGGGCAGGCCGGCGAGCTTCTCGAACCAGTATTTCGCGACAAGACAGGCGTAATGCGCCGTCCCGCAGGCCACCATGATCAGCCGGTCCGTCGCGGCGAAGTCGAGCCCTGTCTCGGGAAGCTCCACCGCGCCGTCCCGCGTGTATTGCGCGAGGCACTCGGCAAGCACCGTGGGCTGTTCGAAGATCTCCTTGACCATGAAATGCTTGTGACCGGCCTTGTCGACCTGCGCGGCCTGCGCGGCGATCTTGACCGTGTCTTCTTTACACCTGTTTCTATCTTTATAAGCATTACAAGGTCATTGATTATTTCCTGAATAGGATCTTCCAGCTCAATTCTTACCACGGACCTTTGTTCAATAAGATTGATAATACTGAAAAGGAAGCTGTAATTTACATCAAATACAAACGCTTTATTCGCTTCATCGACCGCCTTCCTCAGCATCTTATGTCTAACCAGATATGCGGAATATGCGTTTCTGGCCAGGAATATGAAAACGGGAAAACGGTTCTCCTCATAAAAATCAAAAGCTTTATGAAAGAACATTTCTATTTCGTCCGAATAATCCATTTTTTCGTAGTGAAAACACATAATAAGATAAGCTCTTGCGGCATAGGTCTTGTCTTCGGAATTCTTAAGGTCGTTAAAAGATCTTAAAAGTTCTTTTTCGAAAGCCTTATTATTATCTGAATATGATACTGAATTACGGTTGTAAAGATCATACATGGAAAGATACCTGTGAACTGTTAGAAATTCAGGAATACGGGCTGTATATTCCAGCAGCTCGTCAAGATACTGATATTCATTTTTGTGATTATAGGACTGATGCATAACATATACCATCAGATCCAGCAGTACCGCCCTTTTATTCCGGTCCCGAAGATAGTGGCGGTTCCTTTCGATAATGTTTACAGCTTCTTTAAAATTATCCGCAAAATTAAGATCTATTAAATTGACAACATCCGTTTCAAAACCAAATTTTGCAGGATCGGGGTATTTGGAAGCTGTACTCTGATATTCTTCAATAAAGTGCTGATTGGATTCGGGGACAAGATGCTTAAATGTGATATAAATGATTTCATACAGCAATTTCAATTTGATGCGGTCAGACAGATAAACCTTGTATATCATTGTGTTATACAGGTCGATCAGATTGGTTATGTCCCTTGTTCTCAGGAGCCCTTTTTTTACGATCTCTATCTTTTGGTTGATATCTATATCCGGATTTCCAAGACCTGCCAGGTTATGTATAAATCTGTACAGCCTGCGGGTAGTGTCAGTGTTATCAATATTTTTGAATGCCACTAAAGATATTTTTCTGTGGTAATACTTTATTTCGTCGGGGTCGAAGGATTTTAGTATCATTCTTTTTAGAATATCCTCGGTAATGGAGAAATGGTAATGTTCTTCACTGTGCATTTTAATAAAATAGTTTTCATAAAGTCCGTCAATAATATCCTTGACGGTCGTCAGGGCCAGATTGTTAATTTCAGAAATATGTTCGTAAGTGAGAGGTACCAGCGACACAGCCAGAGTTTTGAGAACAGAAAGCTGTTCGGCCGTCAGATTTTCAGGATCAAAATCGATCTCGTTCTTTATAAAGTCATTGAGCAAAGATTCAAATTTTGTGGAGGTTTTGTATGAATAGCCGCTGTAGGTTCTTTGGATTATATTGTTTGAGTAAAGCATTTTTAAAATATCAATAAGCCTTTGAATGCTGTTGCCGGTTACATCCTGAAGTTTTGAATAAAAGAATTCGGGTACATCCACGAGATTATTAAAGAATGTGTTCACGATCTTTTTTATTTGTTCAAGATTTAAATTCGGGATGTTTATAGTGACCCTTTGTTCCTGTTCGGAAGTGAGAATGTCGTGAAGGGCTTTTCTGTTGGTCTTTATTTTTCTTGAGTTTACTGTTGCGATCAGAAAAATGTTTATATCAGCGTAGAACTTTTTTAAGATATAGTTAATAAAGTCCAGAGACGGCTTGTCGGCATATTCAAGGTTGTTTAAGGCCACAACTATCATGTTTGCAGGCGAAAGCTCGGCAATAAACTCCTTGATCGCCTTCTCTATCAGACTGAATTCTGTATCTTTTATTGAGCCCGGATCGTAAAACAGCCTGTCTATGGTTTCATGATCCGGTTTTCCGTCCCTAATGATCCTTGCGATCGAAATGATGAGGTTCTTTAAAGGCTCAAGATTTTTTTTATCAGGTTTTTCTTCAAAATCTATCTTGTAAAAATCATGGTTGGTCAGCTGGCAGTGGACCTTGAATTCTTCGATCAGCTTTTTTTTGCCCGAACCGGACTCTCCGGATATGATAATATAATTCTTCCTTCCCGCCTTTTCTTTGGATGAATTGAACACTGAAAGTATGGTGTTGTATTCATTTTCACGAAAAATCGTCGTGTCGGAGAAGGTGGATCTTGTGTCGTAGGAAGAAATTATATCGAAATCTTTTTTAAAGATGGCATTCATTGCTTCTATAGCTTCGTTGGCAGATTTATATCTTGAAACAGGTTCGACATCCAGCATTTTTCTCAAAAATCTCTTGAATTCTGTATCTTTTATCTTATTGAGTTTGTCCGTAACTATCTGTTCGTCGAATTTGATACGGTTATCAAAATATTCGTTTATGGTTGATGAAGGGGTATAAACGAACTCATCGTTCAAGAGGTTTGCAAGTATCAGTCCAGCAGAAAAAAGATCACTTCTTGCATCGATTGTGCTAATTCCCTTTATCATTTCCGGCGACATATAGTTCAATGTTCCCGCATAGCTGAAATTAGGTGTGTCGAATTGAGTAGTGAGTCCGAAATCTGTTATCTTAACGGTAAAGCCGTCAAATTCTTTTTTTATAAGGACATTATTGGGAGTTATATCGTAATGGATAAAATTGTTGGAATGAAGATAGCTCAGTCCGCTTAAAAGCTGGTAGAACGATTCAAGTTTCATTTCCTTAGAATTGTAAAGCTGATTGAATGTAATGAAATTGCCGTCAGGTATATACTCAAGTGTGAAATAGTAATTACCGAGATCGGGATCGTACCCAAAATCAAAGACCTTTGCTATATTTTTGTGGTTAAGGGCACACATAAGCCTGAACTCATTTTTCAGCCGCTGTATCTTTTTTTGAGTTGAGTGCCTGTTGAGCAGTTTGAGGGCAAGATTGTTTTTATTATAATCCTCCACAAGATATACTGTGCTGGACCCGCCCTTACCAAGTTTTCTTACTACATTATATTTGTTGTCAATGGTTTTTATGTTTTGATTTTGCAAAATCTGATCCTACATTTTTTTGATTTTGGGTATATTGAGCAGCTCCATGCATTTACCGTAAACAGAGACCAGTACTTTGAGCAGTGCTGTTCTTGCGCTTTTAACATTTTCATTTTCTCCGACTATTCTGTTGTTATGATAAAATCTGTTGAACGATCTGGAAAGATCTGTCAGATAACCTGCGATCAGAGAAGGTTCGTTCTCGTCCCTTGCTCTGAGTACGGTTTCAGGAAATATGTTTATCAGTTTCAACAGATCAAAAGAAAATTCATCGGTAAGCAGGGAGTTTTCTACAGGAGTTGAACATTCACCCGTTTTTTCAAGAATATTTATCATTCTGACGAAGGAATATTGAATATGAGGTCCCGTTTCACCTTCAAAAGACAAAGTTTTTTTCCAGTCAAATATAATATTCTTTATTCGGGAGACGGACAGATCATTAAAAATTACGGCACCAACCCCGATTCTGTCGGCCGTGGCCTCTTTATCTGTAAATTCAATTTCTCTCGATTCGATTATTTCGAGTACTTTTTGTTTTGCCCTGTCCAGAACTCTTTGGAGAGGGACGATATTTCCTTTTCGAGTGGACATTTGTATATTTCCAAAACTCAAACGACCGAACATGACATGGACGAATTTGTTTTTTGCTGAAGAATCATACATTTCCATGACCCTGAATACCTGGTTAAAATGAAGTTTTTGAGCAACATCAGTTACATATATAACCTTATGCGGGCGGAATTCTTTCAGCCTGTACATTGCAGCTGCTATATCTCTGGTACTGTAAAGGGTGGCACCGTCGGACTTCTTTAAAAGGCAGGGCGGCATACTGTCATCTTTAAACTTAACGACCAGAGCACCCTCGCTTTTTTGGGTCAGACCCTTCAATTCCAGTTTTTTTACAGTCTCATCCAAATACTTTATATAAAAAGATTCTCCTGTAATATGGTCGAATTTTATATTGAGCCGCCGGTATATTTTGTTGTAGGCATCCATCGAAACTTTTACAAAAAGATCCCTCCATTCAACAGCTGCGGGGTCGTTGTTCTCCAGCCGGAGGAACCATTTCCCGGCCTGCTCGTCCAGTCCGGGATCTTTTTTTGATTCTTCGTGATACTTTACATACATGTCATTCAGATGCAGAATGCCCAGTCTGACCAATTTTTCTTTTGAAGACCATTTTTCCAAAGCTAGCATAAGCTTTCCGAACTGGGTGCCCCAGTCCCCCAGATGGTTTACGCCTTCTGTCCTGTATCCGAGGAAGCTGTATATGTTGTATAAAGCTCCCCCGATTATTGTAGACCTCAGATTGTGTATCCCCATATTTTTGGCGATATTGGGATGGGAATAATCGATTACTATTGTATTGTTTTTTCCGGTGGCGGCCATCTTTTTAAATATTTTGTCGGCTCTAAAATTTTTAAGCAGCAGTTCCGCATAAAGTTCTCTGTTCAGTTTAAAATTCAGATAACCCTTAATATTTGATATGCTTTCAAAATGGCTGTCATCCTCAAAGAGGGCTTTCAGGTCTTCGGCTATGGCAACGGGAGCTTTTTTTAGTATGCGTGCAAACTTAAAGCAGGGTAGAGCAATATCGCCGTGTCCTGGATCTTTCGGTCTCTCCAAAAATTCATCAGAAAAAGAATTTTCAAGCTCGGGAAAAGCCGATGTTACTTTTTTGATTATTCTGTCTGTAAATTCTTCCATATCCAAAATATGACCAGTCAAATGGTCATGATGTCCTTTTCTTTCATTTCCACAAGCTCATCCACTTTGCTTATATATTCATCGGTAAGTTTTTGAACTTTTTCTTTTTCAATATCCCTCATATCTTCGCTCAGACCTTCTTTTGTGAGTTTTTCCAGTTCAGAATTAGCGTCTTTCCGGCTGTTTCTTATAGTGATCTTGGTATTTTCCCCCTCCCTTTTAACCGATTTTGCAAGTTCCTGCCTTGTTTCCTCTGTAAGAGCAGGTATCTGGACCCTCACTACATTACCGTCACTCATTGGATTGAATCCGAGATTGGCATTAATAATACCTTTTTCAATGTTTTTGATCTGGCTTTTATCCCAGGGGGTGATCACGATCATCCGGGGATCCGGTATCGAAATATTCGCGACCTGGTTAAGAGGCATCAGCGAACCGTAAGATTCGACCTTAACAGGGTCAAGCGTATGGTTGTTTGCTTTTCCTGCTTTAACTCTTTCAAATTCGTGGGCAAGATGTTCCAGTGCTCTTTCCATTTTTTCTTTGCACGATTCAAGAACCGGTTTTACTTTTTCCATATCGTTTGTAGTCATAGATCTCTCCTTTGTTTAGTTAAAAATCTCAATATTGTCTATAATTTAAGACCTTGGCAGGCTAAAGTCAATAATTATAATCTTAAATATGCAGCCGTCATACAATGCAAAACAGATTAGCGAGTAAAATAAATTGCTAATACATCACATAAATATTATATTTGAACCGTGAAACGGGGTAGTTATGAAAGATATTGAATACATATACACTTTTAAGAACGGGCGAACAAAGAACTTTCAATTTGAATGGGACAGGAATTCTCTCGAGTTGAAAGGTGTAAAGCCTGTTTCCGATCTTCCGGGCTGGACAGATCTGGAATTTCATCAATGTCCAAACTGCCCTCTGCAGACCGCGACCGTAAAAAAATGCCCTCTGGCTGTCTCACTGGTCAATATGGTAAGGTTCTTTGATGATCTTAAGTCCTTCCACAAGGTTCATTTGACAGTAAAGATGGATAATAAGGAAATATCTCAGCATACAACCGTGCAAAAAGCGGTCAGTGCCATGATGGGTCTGGTGTCTGCTGTTTCAGGATGCCCCCATCTTTCTTTTTTCAAACCGATGGCTTATTTTCATCTTCCGCTTGCAGACAAAGAGAGCACTATATACAGAGCTACCTCAATGTATCTTCTTGCCCAGTATTTTTTGGCAAAGGCGGGAAAAGACCATGAATTGGACCTTAAAGGTTTGAACACTATTTATAAGAATATCGGCATCGTGAATATGTCCATGGCAGACAGAATAAGAGAAGCCTCCAGAACTGATTCGGCTATCAATGCAATAATCACCCTGGATATTTACGCAAAAACGGTACCTTTTCACATAGATTCATCACTATCCAGTTTGAAGGATCTTTTCAGCTCATATTTTAAGTATGATATTTCACGATAAAAAACATCTTGACATTTATATAGAGATAAATTTAATTTAGCAACTTCGGAATAAGGCTCGAAAAAAAATTAAAAATTAACTACAACCGGGGACGGATAAATGGAAAAGAAACTCCAGGAACTGACAGAAAAGATCTATTCTGAGGGTGTCGAGAAAGCAAAAAAAGAGGCGGACAAGATCATTTCTGATGCAAAAAAAGAGGCGGACAAGATCATTTCTGATGCAAAAGAGAAGGCTGATAAAATGATAAGTGAATCAGAAAAAAGATCTGAGGAAATAGTGAGGAACGGAAGATCGGAAATGAAACTTGCTTCCGGTCAGGCTCTCAACGAAGTCAAACAGAAGATCACAGACATAATAACAGAGAAAGCAGTGTCAGAATCTATTAAAAAATCCTTTAAGGACGATGAATTTGTTAAGGGAATAATTGAACTTTCTATCAAGAATTTTTTTACCTCCTCGGAAGAGAACAGCGTAGAACTGACACTTTCCAAAGAAAAGAATTCTGAGATGGAAAAATACCTGAAAACAAGGGCAAAAAAGCTTTTGGACGGAGAGCTGAAGATCATTCTTGATCCCGAGACTGAAAGCGGCTTCAAAATAGGCCCTGCAGACGGCAGCTACAAGTTAAGCTTTACCGAAGAAGATTTTGAGAATTTTTTCAAAAAATACCTGAGACCAAAAACTGTAGAGCTATTGTTCGGAGGAGAATAATGTTCCGAAAATACTACTGTCTTGTTTCCGGACTACCTAATATTTCTCTAGAAGATTCAAAATTATCGTACGGATCAGAGGATTTTCTGCACGATATGAAAGAATTTATACATGAGCAGGATTTTAAACTTTTCAGACTTTTCAGATACTCAGTCGATAATTACAATATATACAGACTGATGGCCGACCATGACCACGAATTTGTAAAAGGCGGAAACTATGATATGGACGAGATAGACGAAATTCTGGAAGATCCGGTAAAAGCCGAAGATTATATACAGAAGTTCATCGAAGAGTTCAGGTCAGAAGAATTTTCAGAAGAGGCCGATGAAAAAAGATTGAGGACACTGTATTATTCTTATCTGATAAATATTAAGAACGATTTTTTAAAAAAATGGTTTGAACTGGAATTGAATCTCAAAAATATTTTTGCTGCACTTAATGCCAGGAAATTTTCCTCAGAAGTGGAAAAAGAGGTTGTAAATGCAAATGAGGTATCAGAAGCTTTGATAAGCAGCAGCTCAAGAGATTTTGGACTCACAGGAGATCTTGAATACATAGAACAGGCGGTTACGCTCTTTGAGACAGAAGGACTTAAAAAGCGTGAAAAAGCTATAGATCAGTTTAAATGGGAATGGCTGAATACGGAAACATTTTTTGAATATTTTACCGTAGAAAAACTTATTTCCTACTTTATTAAATTAAGAATTATAGAGAGATGGGTAAAACTTGATCCTGTCACTGGAAAAGAGTTCTTTGAAAATTTTATAAAAGAACTTGAGCAAACCTATAAGGTGCCGGAAGAATTTGAAAATGTATAAATTATAATAAAAAAGGGTAAAAGATGGCCACAAAAGGTAAGGTAATCGGAATAATAGCCAATCTTGTCATCGTAGAAGCTGACGGACCCGTATCCCAGAACGAGATATGTTTTATAAATCTCAAGGGAGTGGACCTTATGTCTGAAGTAATAAAGGTTATGGGTAAAAAAGCCTATACGCAGGTTTTTGAGAGTACCAGAGGCTTAAAGATCGGCGCAGAGGTCAGATTTATGGACCATATGCTGGAAGTAACTCTCGGACCGGGTATTCTGTCAAAAAACTACGACGGTCTTCAGAACGATCTGAACAAGATGGAGGGCGTATTTTTAAAAAGAGGGGAGTACACTGAATCTATCGATCCTGACGCAGAGTGGGAATTTACTCCTTTGGCAAAGAAAGGCGATAAGGTGGATGCGGGAAGCTGGCTGGGCGAGGTTACGGAAGGTTGGATGCCTCACAAGATCATGGTCCCCTTTAAGTTTAAAAGACATTATACTGTCAAGAGTGTTGCCGAAAAGGGTAAATACAGAGCAAAGGATACTATAGCTGAAATTACCGACAGCAAAGGAAGGGATATTAAAGTGAACATGATCCAGAAATGGCCTGTAAAAGTACCTGTTCTGGCCTATAAAGAAAAGCCCAGGCCGTTCAAAGTGCTCGAAACAGGTGTAAGGAACATGGATACTCTAAATCCTTTGGCGGAAGGCGGCACGGGTTTTATACCCGGACCTTTCGGATGCGGAAAGACTGTTTTACAGCACGCTGTTTCACAACAGGCGGAAGCCGACATGATAATTGTTACGGCATGTGGAGAAAGGGCCAATGAGGTGGTCGAGATCTTTACTGAATTTCCCGAACTTGAAGATCCCAGGACTGGACGGAAACTGATGGAGCGTACCACAATAATATGTAACACATCTAATATGCCCGTAGCAGCAAGAGAGGCTTCTGTTTATACCGGGATGACTATTGCAGAATATTACAGGTCTATGGGTTTAAAAATTCTGCTGCTCGCAGATTCAACATCAAGGTGGGCACAGGCATTAAGAGAAATGTCGAACAGGATGGAAGAGCTGCCGGGACCGGATGCCTTTCCCATGGATCTTCCCGCTATTATTTCCAACTTCTATGCCAGAGCAGGATTTGTTTATCTGAATAACGGAGAGAGCGGATCGATCACTTTTTTGGGAACTGTATCCCCCGCAGGGGGAAACTTGAAGGAGCCCGTGACGGAATCTACAAAAAAAGCGGCGAGATGCTTTTATGCCCTTAACCAGGAAAGAGCGGACAGCAAACGATATCCCGCCATAGATCCAATAGATTCATATTCAAAGTATCTTGAGTATCCCGAAATACAGGAGTACCTTAAGAAAAACATTGCGGAAGACTGGGTTGAGAATGTGACCCTGACCAAAGATATTCTCCTTAGAGGAAAGGAAGCATCCGAACAGATAAATATTCTTGGTGATGACGGGGTGCCGATAGATTATCATGTGAGATTCTGGAAGGCGGAAGTTCTTGATTTTGTTATTTTACAGCAGGATGCTTTTGACGAAATCGACAAGTCCACTCCTTTCGAAAGACAGAAGTTCATGCTGGAGCATGTATTGAATGTCAATGACACAGATTTTAAGTTCGATTCATTCGAAGAGGTAAATCCTTTCTTTAAAGCACTAATCAATATTTACAAACAGATGAATTATTCCGAATTCAGATCGGATAAATTCAATGAATATTTGTCACAAGTAGAAGAAAAAATTAATGAAAGAAAGGCGGTTTAAATGGAAACTACGGCTTTTCAGAAAATATATACAAAGATAACACAGATAACAAAAGCCACATGTTCTCTAAAAGCCGAAGATGTCGGCTATGAAGAGATCGCTACTGTAAACGGCAGACTTGCTCAGGTGGTAAAGATACAGGGTGACGAGGTAACACTTCAGATCTTTTCGGGAACAGAAGGAATTCCTACGAACGCAGAAGTTGTGTTCATGGGCAAAGCTCCTACAATTAATGTCTCCGATAATCTGGCAGGAAGGTTTTTTGATGCCTACGGATCTGCAATAGATAACGGACCAGCTGTGGTGGGTAAAGAACTGGAGATAGGAGGTCCTTCTGTAAACCCTGTGAGAAGAAAACAGCCTTCTGAATTAATACCGACAGGTATTGCAGGCATCGACCTCAACAACACTTTGGTAACAGGACAGAAGATACCCTTCTTCGCCGACCCTGACCAGCCTTTCAATCAGGTCATGTCCATGGTGGCTTTAAGGGCAAAAGCAGACAAGATCATACTCGGCGGAATGGGACTTTCAAATGATGATTATCTGTTTTTTAAGAATGTTTTTGATAACGCGGGTGCCCTGGACAGAATAATCAGTTTTATCAACACGACAGAAAATCCCCCCGTAGAAAGACTTTTGATACCGGACATGGCTCTTACCGCAGCAGAATATTTTGCTCACGAGAAACAGCAGAAAGTCCTTGTATTGTTAACAGACATGACACTGTATGCGGATGCTCTGAGTATAGTGTCCAACCGTATGGACCAGATACCTTCCAAGGACAGCATGCCTGGGTCTTTATATTCAGATCTTGCAAAAATATACGAGAAGGCAGTGCAGTTTCCCGAAGGGGGATCCATAACGATCATTGCTGTTACCACCTTATCAGGCGGAGATATCACACATGCTATTCCCGATAATACAGGCTATATTACGGAAGGTCAGCTTTTTTTGAGAAGAGATACGGATATCGGGAAAGTCATAGTCGATCCCTTTAGAAGTCTTTCCAGACTCAAGCAGCTTGTTATCGGTAAACAAACGCGTGAAGATCACCCCCAGGTAATGAATGCCGCTATCAGACTGTATGCAGATGCAGCTAGTGCCAAGACCAAGCTTGAGAACGGATTTGACCTGAACGACTATGACGAGAGAACTTTGAAATTCGCAAAAGATTATTCAAAAGAACTTCTTGCTATCGATATAAACATAGAAATCGAGGCCATGCTCAATAAAGCATGGGAACTTTTTGCCGAACATTTTACCAGACCCGAAGTCGGAATAAAAGAGGAACTGGTAAAAAAGTACTGGCCTAAAGATAAAAACTGAATCTAAATCAATAAAAAGAGTCAAAGCCGATGGGCATTAAATTTCAATATAATAAGACCTCTATGCAGAACCTGAACAAGCAGCTTAAGATCAGAGTTCGCGCACTTCCGACCATCAAGAATAAAGAATCAGCGTTGAGGGTCGAGGTTAAGAGGGCAAAAGACAGGGTAAAAGAACTCGAGGCTAAACTTGAACATGAGAAATCTGAGTACGACAATATGTCCGCGTTGTGGAACGAGTTCAGGTCAGATCTTATATCGGTCGAAGATGTGGAACTGGATATTAAGAAGATCGCCGGAGTAAAAACTCCTGTTCTCAAGAACATCAGGTTCTCTGTAAAGGATTTTTCCTTTTTTATGCACCCTGTATGGTTTCCCGATGGGGTAGAGATATTAAAGAACATAGTTTCTGTCTCTATAGAAATGGAGCTTTTTAGAGTTAAGATGGCGCTTTTGGAAAAAGCGAGAAGAAAAACAACCCAAAAAGTCAATCTGTACGAAAAAGTTCAAATCCCGGGATTTGAAGAAGCTATTTTAAAGATAAAGAGATTTATGGAAGACGAAGAAAACCTTTCCAAATCCTCACAAAAGATCGTTAAGAACCGTCAAATGGCGGAGGCCGCAATATGATCGTTGATATGAAAAAATATACTTTTCTGATATATCATAAGGACTACGATGATTTTCTCGAACAAATCAGCAGCCTGGGTGTTTTACATGTAATTCAAAAAAAGGATGAATATCCCGAAAATGTCAGAAAGCAAATAAATCTTATAAAGAGAACAGATTCTGTTATAAAGATATTAAAAAGACATTTGCCCGACGATACAGACCCGGCGGAAAAAATAAAAAAGACGGATCCTTTTGAGCTGATAAAAAAAGTTGAAAATTTAATACAGGATATAGACCAGAACCAACAGAAACTCCATCATCTGAATAAAGAGTACCATAATCAGAAGGTGTGGGGAGACTTTTCTGTTGATACAGTAAATAAAATGAAAAAAAACGGTATAAAATTAAGACTTTTTACTGTTCCCGTAAAATCTTTTGACGAAAAATGGAAAGATCAGTATCCTTTAGAAATTATATCTGCGGCACGCGGGAATATAAACTTCGTTATACTTTCTTACGGCGAAGATATTGATATTAAGGCCGATGAGATAAAGATGTTCGACAGATCGCTTTCAGAAGTGGTTGACGATATATCGGAGTGTAAGCAGAAAATAAGATCGGATAATTCAAAAATTTCAGATTTTGCTGTTCAGTATTTAGCTACTCTCAAAGATTTTAGAGATTCTTTGGAAAGCGAAAAGATATATTTTACTGTCAAGCATCAGGCTCAGCCGGAAGTCGAGGATAAAATGCTTGTTCTCGAAGGATGGATACCCGTTACGAAGATCAAAAATGCAAAAGATTATCTGGAAAGGAACAATATATATTATCTGGAAAGAGAACCTGAAGAAGAGGATATTCCAAAGGTGCCTATTCTTCTTCATAACGGAAAATATGCCAAAATGTTTGAGCCGATAGCTAAGCTTTTTTCTCTACCTGCCTATAACGAACTTGATCTGACAGTTTTTTTCGCACCTTTTTTTATGCTCTTCTTTGGATTTTGTCTGGGAGATGCCGGTTATGGTGTCGTTCTTATTCTTGCCGGTATGATCAGAAAGATCAAACTTAAAGATGATATGAGACCGATCCTGACGCTTATACAGCTGCTGGGTTCCACCACAATACTCATGGGCATTGTCAGCGGCACATTGTTTGGTATAAATTTGAATGTGGTCGACTGGAAGTTTAATGATCTCTTTCTTGACAGTAATTCAATGTTCTGGCTTGCTCTTGGTCTCGGCGTTGTCCAAATCCTTTTCGGTATGTGCATAAAAGCTGCAAATCAGATAATTCAGAAAGGATGGTTATATTCTATCTCAACATTCGGATGGATGCTTTTGGTAATCAGTCTTGTGGGAATGAGCATAAAAGCCGTTTTGGGCTATTTAAAGGTCGATCCCCAGGTTATTGCATCCCTTGATTATCTTGATGCTGTTTCTGCCCTGGCCGGCAAAACAGCACTTATCGGTGTCGGCATGATACTATTGTTCAATGACCCGAAAGCTAATATATTTATGAGGATCTTAAAGGGTATGTGGCAGCTTTACGACATTACAGGCCTTTTTGGAGATGTGCTCAGTTACATAAGACTTTTTGCGCTCGGAGTTTCAGGAGCAATACTGGGACTGGTGGTAAATAATATCGCTGTTGAATTTCTTGAGATACCGTATATCGGATGGCTGATATTTATCGTTTTTCTCATAATAGGACACACAGGCAATATACTGATCTCAGGTTTGGGTTCGCTAGTACATCCTATGCGTCTTACATTCGTTGAGTTCTATAAGAACTGCGGATGGACCGGCGGAGGTAAAGAATATACTCCGTTTAAAAAAAGAGTATGACAGTTATAATAAACAAAATTAAAAATTAAATAGTCAGGAGCAAAAAAATGGAACAAACAGTAAATGCAGTAGAAACAGCGACGACTCTGCCGTTGATAATGGCTTATATCGGACTGGGCCTTATGGTAGGACTGGCAGGTATAGGAAGCGCAATGGGTGTTTCCATAGCGGGAAACGCCACTATAGGAACAATTAAAAAAAGAGAAGAAGCATTTGGCAACTGTATGGTGCTTTCAGCACTTGCGGGAACACAGGGTCTGTACGGATTCGGAGGTTTTTTTATCATGTACACGAATATCACAGCGGGTATAACACTTGTTCAGGGGATGGGCGTATTTGCTGCGGGCCTGGCTTTGGGTATAGTCGCACTTTTTTCTGCTGTACAGCAGGGCGGGATTGCTGCTAACGGTGTGGCCGGTATCGGTCAGGGTCACGATGTATTCGGAAAAACCCTGGTCCTTGCTGTTTTTCCCGAACTTTATGCTATTGTAGCATTTGCAGCAGCCTTCCTGATCAATGGACAGATATTTGCCTAAGCTGCACATAAGCGGTGTATTTAAGCGTCGAACTTTGATGTGTTCGGGTTTTTCACTCAGGTCAATTAAGCTGTACTTTAATAAACCCCAATCTATTCTAAGCCCGGAATTCCGGGCTTTTTTATTTTTCATCCGGTTTATTCTGCCTTTTGTCATAATTAATTTGATATTCGGCATTAATTTCTGTATTTTCACAGACAGTTTCAAAAAACTTAACCGGAGGTATAGATGGACCATATTTCAGTAGCGATGGAGAAGGCTCTGAGCATGGGTGCCGAATATGCTGATATCAGAGTACAGAAAACAAAGAAAGAGAATATCTTCCTTGTTGACCTGAGCCTTAAGAACACCGGCATGAAGGTGGATCACGGCTATGGTATCAGAGTTTTGAAAAAGGGCTCATGGGGATTTGCGCACTCCAGTGTTTTTACAAAAGAAGAGGTAGAAAAAACTGTACAGAAAGCGGTAAAAGTAGCCGAGCTTTCAGCAGCCGTGAAAAAAGGAAGAGGTATAAAGCTGGCCTCGGAGAGAGGTTATATTGACACATACTCGACCAGAATAAAGATCGATCCTTTTGCTGTGCCTCTGAACGAAAAGGTGGAACTGATGATGGAGGTCAATAAAACGCTTCTTAATTATCAGAAAATTAAAAGAGCCTTTTTTATGCTCGAAACATTTCATGACGAAAAGTTTTTCGCCTCCACTTTAGGATCAAGGATACATTCCAATATTTATTATGTTTATCCTATGATAATGGCGACAGCGGTGAACAAAAAGGATTCTCAGTCCAGGCAGTTCGATCCGGGCGGATATGCAGCAGGATGGGAGCATATACTCAAGATGAATCTGATCGAAAAAGCACCCTCGATCGCAGAAGAAGCGATAATGAAGCTTGAGGCTGATGAACCCGGCGAGATCAGAAGAAGAGATCTGATACTTGATCCTCATCATCTTGGTCTTACAATGCACGAAAGCGTCGGACATCCCACAGAATTGGACAGAGTTCTCGGATGGGAAGCCGACATGGCAGGAGTTTCATTTGCCACTCCCGAAAAGCTGAAAAAATACCGTTATGGTTCAGAGATCGTTAATTTCGTCGGCGATAATACTCTTTCATTCGGTCTTGCGACAGCCGGTTATGATGACGATGGAGTACCGGGGCAGAAATGGTACATCATCAAAGACGGGATACTTAACGAATACGGATCAACGAGAGATTCAAGACCATTTTTAGACAACGGTATGAGCAGAGGATGCTGCAGGGCGACCAATTATTTCGATTTCCCGATCAACAGAATACCGAACCTATATCTGGAGCCGGGCAAAAAACCGCTTACTCCGCAGGAACTTATAGCTGATACAGAGGACGGTATTTATATCGAGGGAAGAGGTTCTTTTTCTATCGATCAACACAGGGTCAATTTCCAGTTCGGCGGAGATATGTTCTGGGAAATAAAGAACGGCAAAAAAGTCCGTCCTTTAAAAGATGTTCTGTATAAATCCAATAATCCTGAATTCTGGAACTCATGCGATGCGATCTGCGATGAAAGGTACTGGAGGGATTTTGGAGTCAATAATTGCGGTAAGGGTCAGCCGATGCAGGTGGCCAGAATGACGCACGGGGCTTCTACTGCAAGATTTAAAAATATCAGAGTCGGAGGTTCAAAATGAAGCAGAAAGAATTTCAGAAAGCAGCAAAATATATAGAAAAGAACTGCTCGGCCGATGATTTTTCATTTATTATTAACAGGTCCGACGAGGAAATGACAAGATATGCACAAAACATGATCACCCAAAACATGTGCGGAGTTAAATACGGGATCAGACTGAATGTTTCTTATAAGAACAGGTCCGGGAATGCGGGGGTTAATTCCTTAAAAGAATCTGATCTGAAGAAGATGATAGATACAGCGCAGAATATAGCTAAACTCAACAAGCCGGATCCTGAATATGTTCCAAGTTCAAATAAAGCTAAGATACCCCGCACAGATAATGTAAGTGAAAATACAGTCAAAGCGGGCATGAAGGAAATGGTCTCAGTGATCAGGGCTGTTGTCGATAATGCCGAAAAAAAGAAAGCTTATGTTTCGGGACTGGTAACAAAAAAGATACAGGACACATATGTAAAGACGAAGAACGGGTTCGAAGGTTTTAATTCTTCAACTCAATTTGAAAATTCAATGACTATGTCTGATAATAAGACAAAAGAAACCAAGGTTTCCCGAAGCGTCAAAGATATTAAAGATTACAAGGTCAAAAAAGAGATAAACCTGATAAATTCACAGTTTGATGCTCTTACCAAACCAAAAAGGATCGAAACAGGACAGTACAATGTTATCCTCAGGCCTCAGGCAGTATTGAATTTCTTCAGCTTCCTTTTGTATTTCTTTGACAGAAAAACGGCTGATTACGGAATTTCAGCTATGTCCGGTCAGATCGGAAAGAACATGTTCGGCAAAAAATTCTCTCTTCTTTCCAGGCTGGACGAAAAAGACCTGACGGCCAGTCCTTTTAACGGTGAAGGAGTACCGGCCAAAAATACTGACTGGATAAAAGGAGGCGTATTAAAAGACCTCGTTACCGACAGATCTTATGCTGCCAAAGTTAAAACCGATCCTAATTTCATTTCGAATGTAGTTATAAAAGGCGGAAAAGCCACCGAAGAAGAGATGATGAAAAAGGTGAAGAACGGTCTTATTATTAACAATTTCTGGTATATCAGGAATGTGAGCATGAAAAAGAACGAGATCACGGGGCTGACAAGAGACGGTATATATTATTTCGAGAACGGAAAAATCAAACATTCGGTAAATAATCTCAGATTCAACGAAGTAATACACCGTGCAACAAAAAACATTCTGATGCTCGGTAAGGAATATAACATATCTGCTAATGTAAAAGTACCGACAATGCTCATAAAAGATTTTACCTTTGCCGATACAACCTCGTTCTGATTATATGGAGCTGTTTATGAATATACAAATATTTGGAAGGAAAAAAAGTAATCAGACAAAAAAAGCACAACGATTTTTTTCGGACAGGGGGATCAAATTTCACTTTGTTGATCTTGATCAAAAAATAATAAGCAAAGGAGAGTTGGACAATATCATGTCGGCTCTAAAAGAAAAAGAGGAACTTTTAAATAAAGATTCTAAACTTTACAGATCAAAGTTCCTCTACCTTCAGTTCGATCTTTTCGAAGAACTTTTATCAAATCAGGAAATGATAAGCATACCTATTGTCAGAAACGGCAATAAGGCTACTGTAGGATATTGTCCGGATACCTGGAAATTGTGGATAACTATGGATCAGGTTCAGTGAATTCTACTTGATAATACGGGATCTTTTGCTTATATTGCAGGGTAAATATAGAGATAATTGTTAAATTGGATAAATTCTGGGAGGAATCAAATGAATGAGCAGTTCGAGGCTGCAGGCTATGCGGAAAAGTTCACAGATCTCGGTATGGAATGGTGGCCGAAACTGGTAGGGGCAATAATAGTCCTCGTAATAGGTATGTGGATCGTAAAAATAATAACGAAAACATTCGGCAAAACACTCGAAAAAAGAAAAGTGGATCCCTCTCTTACTCCGTTCCTCAAAAGCCTTACAAGCACACTGCTCAAAGTTCTTGTTCTTATAAGTGCTATGGGTATGATCGGTATTCAAATGACATCTTTCATTGCCATTCTCGGTGCTGCAGGTCTCGCAGTAGGTCTGGCGCTTTCAGGAACACTTCAGAATTTTGCCGGCGGTGTAATAATTTTAATATTCAGGCCTTTTAATGTCGGAGATTTTATTGAAGCCCAAGGCTATATGGGTACGGTGAAAGAGATCACTATCTTTACAACACATTTGAACACTGTAGATAAAAAACTCATAATCATTCCCAACGGTCCCTTATCAACCGGCTCTCTTACCAATTTCTCAAGAGAACCTCAGAGAAGAGTTGACTGGAAATTCGGCATCGCTTACGGCGATGATATGGAGAACTTTAAAAAAGCCATGAAAGATTTTATGGCCGAAGATACCAGAATACTCAAAGATCCCGAACCCTTTATAGGTCTTTCTGAATTGGCCGACAGCTCTGTGAACTTTGCGGTAAGAGCTTGGGTAAATGCGGCTGACTATTGGGGCGTGTTCTTCGACATGAACGAGAAAGTTTACAAAAGATTTAAAGATTACAACCTCAACATTCCTTTCCCGCAAATGGATGTACATGTTCAAAAAGAAGATAAATAAATGGAGGCAGCGATGAAGAGAATTTTATCATTATTATCATTATTATTATTGATAGTTTCATTCACAGCATTTTCACAGACAACGGAAGCGGAAGATGAACTTAAGGCAAAACTTAAGGCTACAGATTCAGGCTGGAAGACCGGAGGGGTAGTGAATGTTAACTTCTCACAGGCGGCATTCTCGACAGACTGGCCTTCGGGAGGAACAAATTCAATGACACTGACCTCATTGGCAGGTCTTTTCGCCAATTACTCCGACGGTGCGAATGTCTGGGATAATAACCTCGATCTCGGCTACGGTTTCTCAAAGCTTGGATCAGATGATCTGGTAAAATCCGAGGACAAGATTGATCTTACTTCGAAATACGGCAGAGAAGCATTCAGATCGTGGTATTATGCGGCTCTGTTCAATTTTAAATCGCAGATGACACCGACCAAAGATGCAACTGATTCAACAACATCCGAATTCCTGTCACCCGGAGCCGCCCTGTTTGCAGTCGGTATGGATTACAAGCCCAACAAGAAGCTGACCGCCTTTATATCGCCAATAACTTACAAGGCTGACATGATAATGAACGATGAAATTCTTGAATCAATTGGAGGTGTTGACGAAAACGGTGATCCTCTAAGAGAGAATGTCGAATCTCAGATAGGCGGATATTTGAGAGTTTTGTACAAGCAGGCTCTGATGGAAAATGTTAATTTCGAATCCAAGCTTGAAGCTTTCTCAAACTACGATGAAGACCCTCAGAATCTTTACATTACATGGGATAATCTTCTCGCAATGAAGGTGAACGAATATATAACTGCAAATATTACTTTCAATATGATAAACCGCCCGGGAGAGGAAGTTGTGTATAAAGAAGTTCTCGGCATCGGCCTTAGTTATGTATTTTAATTAAATCAAAAACAAGGATTGAACATGAAGAAAATAATCGTTTTTACATTAATGACAATGAGCTTTGCACTTCTTGCACAGAAACCATTCCAGATTGGAGTGATCAATCCTCTTCAGATCCAGGGAGATGAGGAAAGTATCAAAGGCGTCAAAATCAATGTGGTCCACAGTGCTAATGCGAATGTGACGGGTTTGGATGTCGGGTTCGTCAGCCAGGTAAACTCAAATTTCAAGGGGATCCAGTTCAACTGGGTAAATTTCAACAAAGGTAATTCTACCGGTATCCAGCTGGCCGAAGTATTCTCCACCTCGGCCAATATGAAAGGTCTGCAGTGGGGAATGGTAAATCATACGGGCCAGAATATGGTGGGTTTGCAGTTGGGGCTGGTAAATGTCGTGCAGGGCGGCGGAAAGAATTTTCAGCTGGGGCTGATAAATTATAACAAGAACAGCTCAATATTTTTCCTCCTGCCGTTCATAAATTTTAATTTGTAAAAATGTCTTACAAATTATGATCAAGCCCGAAAGTTTTCGGGCTTTTTTATTTATTTTTACAGCTTAATTGTTTATATTTTTAACTGTTGTTAAACTAAAGGGGATATAAGATGAAATCTAAAGCCGTAATATTACTTTTATTATCGATGTCTTCATTAGCGATCGAGCCTAAATTTATGAAAGATCCGGCTGTTTCTCCGGACGGGGAAACAGTATGTTTTTCATACAAAAAGGATTTGTGGAGCGTGCCTTTTAACGGGGGCAACGCAAAAAGGCTGACATCTGTACGCGGTAATGAGTCGAATCCTTCATATTCTCCCGACGGAAAGTCAATAGCGTTTAATTCTGACAGGGACGGGTACGGTTCAATATATTATATTCCTTCAGACGGCGGAAATGCAAAAAAGGTAATATCGGGCAACTATTTTCTCATCGGATGGTTTGCCGACTCAAATGAACTGCTGCTTTCAGAGAATAAACCCTATCTGGGAACAAAACTCTACCGGGTAAAACTGGACGGCAGCAATTTAAAAGATATGAATGCGGTCGGTTATCCCTATGGGGACCTTTCAAAAGATAATGACAGTTTCGTTTTCTGCTACTATGGAGATCCGTACCGGGAGCGTATGAAAGGAAGCACCAGAGGCAGTCTGCATGTTTATAATATGAACAAAGACACATACAGCACTATATATGACAGTGAATATACTGACAGATATCCTGTATATTCAAAAACGAACGGAGGAATATACTTTGCCAGATCGGACGGAAAATGCTTTCAGATATGTTTTATGCCGAAAGAGGAGATCGGCAAAAAAGAGCCTGAGGTAGAACAGCTTACCGATTTTACTTTATGGTCGGCGAGAGATATTTCTATTGCCCGATACAAGGACAGAATGGTTTATGAGCATTTTGACGAGTTGTGGAAATTTGATCCGGTTTTAAAAAAATCCGAAAAATTAAGAATAATATTAAAAGAGGATATTTTTGCCCCGGACAAAATATTTGATCTTTCAGCATCTTCAACGGATCGTTATTATCCTTCTCCAAAGGGCAACTGGGTGCTTTTTAAATACAAATACGATCTTTTTGCGGTACCCTATAAAGGTGGCGAAGTTAAAAGACTTACTCATGATTCTGAGGGCATAGTCGATTTTGTTATACTGGAAGATAATGAGACTGTATATTTCAGCAGTCTGATAAAAGGAATGCCCCGTCTTTACAAAATGAATATAAGATCAGAAAAACCGAAAGAAAAAATTGAATGGAGCAATGATAAAAGTATCGAATGGCTAAAGTGCGACAAAGACAGGCTTCTGATATTTTATTCTTCAGGAAAATATAATAACACCAGACTTGCTATAAAAAATGATAAAGAAGACAGTTTTGACGAGATAGAAACAAAAAAGAATGTTATTGACGCCATTGTTTCAAAGAGTGGTTCAAATATTATGTATTCTGTGTTTAAAGATGAATCTTACACGACTGATCTTATTCTATATAATACTGCAAAAAAAACAAAAGATATTATCTATTCCGATGTAAACTGGACACATAACTTTGTTCTCGGACCGGACGAAGAATTCATACTGTATAATAAGAATGGCGATGTTTTCAGGAGTGATCTTGAAGATATTGGAGATTTTCATTTTGAAGAAGATAAATGGAAGAAGATATTCGATACAGACAAAGAAGAGAAAGACTCCGAACAAGAAAACAAAAAGGCCGCTTCTATACTTGAACCTAAAAATATAAAGGACAGTGAGGTCAAATTAATAAGCCATCCCGGATCAAATCATATTGTGCACATCAATGATAAAAAAGAGATCTATTATATTAATGATTTTGTGAACAAAAAAACGCTGAGAAAAACTGATCTAAGATTTGAAAATGATGAAGCGGTTAAACTTTTTGAGGGAGAAAATATATCAGATTTCAATTTCTGCGATTCAACAGCGACCTTATTTTATCTTCAGTCGAACAAAATTAAAGCTTTCGGCATCAACTCAAAGAAAATTGAGAACACAAATTTCAATATCAGCTATGAATATTCGCTTCAAAAGATCTACAGTAAGGTCTTTTTTGAAATTCATGCCGCCTTCAAAAGATTTTTCTACGATGCCGAAATGCACGGCAGGGACTGGGACAGGATTGGAGAGCTTTTTTCTGAGTTTCTGGATATTTATCACAATGAAGAAAGCTTTAGTGCAATAATAAATGAAATGGTTGGTGAACTCAATTCTTCCCATACAGGATATTATCCGAGATCTGAACCGGAAGTAGAGCGATTGAGTCGTGCCCGGATCGGCGTGGAATTCGACCTTCATGACAGACTGGATAACGGCATCCGGATAAAAAAAGTATTTGAAAATTCAGTGCTAAAGACAGTTTATGGCGTAGAAAAAGGAGATATTCTTATGTCTGTTGACGGAGAAAACATAAATCCGGGAACAGATATATTTTTATTATTTTTAAACAAACAGAATGAAAAGATAACTCTTGGTATAAGATCTGAGAAGAATAAATTGAAATTTTGTGAACTAAAAGGCCTAAAAAGTGATTATAGCTTACGATATGATACCTGGGTCAGTGAAAGAAAGAAAATGGTCAAAGATATGAGTAAAGGCAGAGTAGGTTATGTTCATATTCAGGGAATGTCGCACGGACCTTTACAGAACTTTATTGACGAACTTTTTACAGAAAATTTTGATAAAGAGGCTCTTATTATAGATGTGCGTTATAACGGCGGCGGATATACTCATGACGATCTGATAGAGATACTGACAAAGAAACAGTATGCTTATTCCAGAGTAAGACGGAATGAAGGTAAAATGATAAAATCTCCAAACAGGATATGGGATAAACCGTCTTCAGTTATAATCAACAGATCCTCTTTTTCCGACGCAGAAATATTTCCTGCAATATACAGAGAGCTTGACCTGGGCAAAATTATAGGGACACCGACTTCGGGAGGGGTGATAGGCACAGGATCACACAAACTTATTGACTCCTCATCTATGAGGATGCCTTTTGTAGGGTGGTTTAGAAAGGACGGCGTAAATATGGAGGGCAACGGAGTCAAGCCTGATATTTATGTGGATCCGACTTTTGAGCAGTTGATATCCGACTATGATCCCGAACTTAGAAAAGCTGTTGAGGTAATGCTTGAGGAGCTTGAAAGTTGATCAAGATGTACTCGTACATATTAAAAGAACATATTTTCCCTTTTGTGATGTCATTAGTCATGATCCTTTCTTTGTTCGTTTTGAATATCATTATGAAGATGATGACAAAATTTGTAGGAAAAGATCTCGATCTTTTTGTTATAATCGAATTTTTTTACCTTAGTCTTGGCTGGATACTCGCCCTTGCAATTCCCATGTCGGTTCTGGTAGCTTCTCTAATGGCTTATGGAAGATTTTATCAGGATA
>JAWOER010000239.1:0-3281 GCA_046482655.1 Candidatus Delongbacteria bacterium
ATTAGCACCGAAACAATTATGAGAAAAGCGGTAATAAAAAATATGAGTTTTACGATCTGGATATAGCCTTTTATCGGTTTATCTTTCGAAAATGGATATGAATTGTATATTTCATTTATGCCGTTAAGTCCCGAATTTAAAAATAATGAAAATGCCAGTATCATATAAGATATAGTGATCCTCTCCACAAATACATGAGCGGACCCGAAAAAATAGGAAAAATTATAAATTATCATTGCGGGTATTATATCAATGATCCTGTTAAAAACATCATGTTTTAAAAAAACATCATCCCAATTTGTCTTTGTTTTCTTTATCGCTTTTTTCAAAATACCGATAAAGTATTTTTTCAGAATATGATGCAGTATAATTGAGAATATTATCAGTATAAGTATCTTGATCCCAAACCAGCCGGCGGGATACTGTGCTATAAAATAATTTAGTGACTCTTTCAATCTGTACTCCTGTTAATTATTTAAAGGCATATTAACCATAAATAAGGTATATTTCAATACTTTTTTTGCGGATCGATCTGATATGAAAGAAATTTGTCCAGCCACTCACAGATTTCGGCAAGAACATGCAGATTTGCTTCTTTCGACCTGTAGCTGTGTCCTTCGTAGGGAAGCATGACCAGCCTGGCGATTCCTCCGTTACCTTTCAATGCGGCATACATTCTTTCGCTCTGCATTGGATATGTGCCCGAATTGTCATCATCAGAACCGTGAATAAGAAGTAAGGGAGTCTTGATTTTTTCAGCATTTAAAAAGGGCGAAGCTTTCCTGTAAAAATCCTTAGCCTCCCAGTAAGTTCTTTCTTCGGACTGAAATCCGAAGGGAGTAAGTGTCCTGTTATATGCACCGCTGTTTGCAATTCCGGCTTTGAACAGGTTTGTATATGAAAGAAGGTTTGCAGTCATGAATGCTCCATAACTATGTCCGCCTACGGCCACTCTTTCGGGATCTATCATATCCTGTTCTGCGAGATGATCAACGGCTGCTTCAGCATTCATTTTTATCTGATCGACAAAGGTGTCATTTCTTGTTTCTCTGTCTCCAATTACGGGCATGGAAGCTCCGTCCAGTACAATATAACCGTGAAGGGCCATATATTTAATAGAAGCTCCCCAAAATCTGGTAAAGGTATAATTGGATCCCGAAACTTGAGCGGCAGTACTCATTTCGGTAAATTCTTTTGGATATGCCCATATTATCAGCGGATATTTTTTCCCCTTTTGAAAATCTGGAGGAAGATAAATTTTACCGCTTAAGACCACAGAATCTTTTCTTAAGTATGTTATAAGTTCAGTTCTAATGTCTCTGACAACAGGCGCATGATCGTAATTATCTGTAATTTTTATGCGGTCTTTTGTTTTTACATCATGAACAAAATAGTTTCTTGGTGAGTCAGGGCTTTCCGAAGTTATGCATATTCTGTTTAAATTTTTGCCTATGAATCCTCTGAAATTTTCATATGATTTATCGCTGCATTTAAATATCTGCCGGATTTCTCCTGTGTTCAAATTAAATTCATTCAAAAAAGGAAAGTTACCGTCGGGCGAATAACCCTGTCCGTACAAAAAAACCGAGCCGTTCCTAACTTTTATCACTTCATAATTATTTTCCAATCTGACAGTTACAAAATCACCGGGATGTTCGTACTTTTCATGTTCACTTCGTGTAAAGATCATTTTGTCTTCCTGGTATCCGCTGTCCAGATAAGAACCGTAATAGGTGCTCATCCACTCATTTTCACGGTCATAATCCAAATAAAACATCTTTCCTCTTTCTTCCGAAAAACCTGTGATATATCCCCGGTTCTTAGTCTTTAAAAAACTTACAGGTTCCTTATCGAATGGTGATTCAAGCATACAAAATTTATCCCGGAAGGGAACTTCTTTATCGGGATCACCATCATCCAGTGCTTCGGTCCACCAGAGGGCAGACGGTTCTGTCGGTATCCATGCAGGCCACCTGATTCCCGGTTCGACCCCTCCTATCGGGATCTCATCCTGTACAGGCTTGGTTACGATTTTTTTGATTTGATTTCCGTTCGCATCCAGTATCATGACACTGTAACCGAATCTGTAGTATGGAACAGAAAAGGAATAAGGTGTATTTATCTTTCTTACAAGGAAATATTTTCCATCCGGCGATTCGGAAAATGCTCTGTAGATACCCGATTTGCCTATGGCAGACTCTTTTCCTGTGCTAAAATCAAGCTTTACGAACTGACTTGTAAAAAAATGTTCAAATAATTTAATATCAAAAGAGGTCTCCAAAAGATTGGAATAAGTTCTTAACTGTGCGGTTTTACCAAAACTTTCTTCTGTTACCGGAGATATATCTTCAGGTCTCTTTTCGGGAATTTGTTTATTTTCGTAAAATATTCTCGGCACTATCAGGTGTTTAGAATCTTGTGACCATTTAATTAAAAGCCACTCAAATGACATATTTACCCTTTTGTCGTCTTTAAATACGATCTTTCTTGTTTCAAGATCCACTACCCTTAAGTATACGCCATTTTGTTTTTGTGAAAGGTATGCCAGATAATTATTATCAGGGGAGACTTCGAATTTTATTATCTTATCATCTTCGGGGTCGCTGATAACGGTTTTTTCTATAGTATTCAAATCTACGAGTCTGATATATTTTTTGGGAAATCTTATTTCCTCTGAATGTAAATCAGGAAGAATAGTTTTACCGGCAAGGGATATTTTTTTTTGAGAAAGACTTTCCAGGCTTTGATATCGTAAATATGTGGATTCGACCGCCAGACCAGTTTCTCCGATCAAAGAAATTATTTGCGGATCAGGTGCGTTAAAAACCTCCAGTATGTTTTTTGGGGGCAGTTTGAATCCTTCTGCTTTAACAGAGATGAACAGGATCAGAATCAGGGTGGATACAGATCTCATTACAAAATAAATTGGTCTGTACATTTATTAGTTCCTATGTTATGTTTAAAAATTATATCGCCGACATTAACATTCAGATGCTTTGCTATTACGGGACACTTGGCTTTGAGCAGGAAGACAATATCTCTTTTTGAATCGGAGAGACTCTCATAATTTCCCTGTCCTTTCGAGATCACCATATCTGATCTTTCGAAAATTCCGACAAAATCTCTGCTGCATTTTTCAAGTATTGTCCCCGGGGCTTTTGAACCTGATGATATCACTTTGGCGATTTTGTTTATTCCGATCTGCTTTGCTTCATTAATGGTTATATCGTTGATCACAGGAATTTCTCTAGTCGCAAAAATTACAGGTTTACCAAGCTGCT
>JAWOER010000278.1:0-8979 GCA_046482655.1 Candidatus Delongbacteria bacterium
TAACTGGACGATGATCACTCAGATGAACGACATTTTCAGTAAGCTGACAGAGCTTCTGTCAGACTTGCCCGGCCGCAAAACCGTTTATATCGACCTGACCGATCCGAAAAAAAGAAGCCGCGAAGACCTTAAGTTATGCATGGACAGGCTTATTGAAATGAACGGTAATGCGGATGTCATTCTCGGGCTCAATGAGTCCGAGGCGGAACAGTGCGCCGCAGTGACAGGAGCGCAGACGGCATATGGTGATATTAAGGAACTCGTAAAGAACATACACAAAGTGCTGCCCCTGAGAGCTGTTGTGATCCACAGCATAAAACAGGCTGCCGTCTGTGCGGGTGAAGGCTCGTTTCTCGTAAACGGGCCCTACACGCCGGAGCCGAAACTTTCGACCGGCGCGGGCGATGTGTTCAATGCAGGATTCTATGCGGGCTACATCGCAAAGCTCACTCTTGAGCAGTGCCTTATGACAGGTGTGTGCAATTCGGGTTACTATGTAAGAAATGCAAAACCCGCTGACAAGCGGGCTTTAATTGAATTCATGAAGGCTTTCGCCGAAGAATCTTAGTGGGGGTAACTGGACTCGAACCAGTGATCTCTAGCTTGTCGAGCTAGCGCTTTAAACCAACTAAGCCATACCCCCGACGGAACGCAAATTAAACAAAATTTATCTTAAATGTCAAGTCAGATCTGATCATAGTCAAATTTTTTGTATTGAGGATCAGTATTTTTTTATGTATATTTACAGCATGAATTACTCATCAGAAATATCACTCAGCAGATCAGCAGCAGAAAATAATATTTCCGTGATCAGAGATCTCGTCGGCCGGAATGTGCGTATATCATCAGTAGTAAAGGCAAATGCTTACGGACACGGCATAATATCTTTCGTACCTCTTGTTTTGAATATGGGCATAGACCATTTCTCTGTTTTCAATTATAACGAGGCTATAGAAGTTTACAAACTGGTAAAAAAGAAAGCCGACATTATGATAATGGGCTGGATAGATCCTGTATTTATACCAGACACGATAAAAAAAGGCATCGAGTTCTTTGTTTTCGATCTCAACAGACTTAAAACCGCTCTAGAGGCTTCAAAAGAGTTAAAAAAAGCGGCGAGGATACATCTGGAGATAGAAACAGGAATGAACAGGACGGGGTTTAACAAAAGAGATTTCAATAAAGCATTAAAGATAATTGCCGAAAATAAAAAATATTTAAAGGTAAAAGGTCTCTGTTCGCACCTTGCCGGAGCGGAAAGCATTGCAAATCATGTAAGAGTAAAAAATCAGATCAAAACCTTCAATACCTTTAGAAAAGAGATCGAAAAACAAAAGATATTTCCCGAATATTATCATCTTGCCTGTTCAGCGGCGGCGGTTTGTTATCCAAGCTCAAGGTTCAATCTCGTAAGAACAGGTATAATCCAATACGGATTCTGGCCCAGCAAAGAGGTCTTTTTGAGATACGCATCAAAAAAAACCGATTTCAGCAATCCTTTGGAGAGAGTGATCACATGGACGAGCGAGGTGATGAGTGTAAAATCTGTAAAAACAGGAAAATTTGTCGGTTACGGCACGACCTATCTTGCTCAGAACGATATAAAAATTGCCGTTATTCCCGTAGGATATTCTGTTGGCTACAGCAGGTCTCTGTCCAACAGAGGAAGGATACTCATAAACGGAACACGCTGCTCAGTAATTGGTTTGGTGAATATGAACATGATAATTGTGGATGTTACGAGTGCAGGCGAAGTCAAACCGGGAGATTCTGCAACCCTTATCGGCACTCAGAACGATTTGAGTATATCTGTCGATTCTTTTGGAGAAATAAGCCAGCAAATTAATTATGAAATACTTTCCAGACTGCCGAGAGACATCCCCAGAATCGTAGCTGACTAAAAAAATAACAGGTAATTAAAAAAGGAGGACCTCATGGAAAAGACGATAATACTTATCATGGTAGGCAAAAGAAGAGAATCTGCAGTAGAAGTACAAAAGATCCTGACCGACTACGGCTGCAATATTAAAACGAGGCTGGGAATTCATGACGGTGTACTGGACAGATGCTCCGAGCAGGGGTTTCTGATGATCGAATTCGTAGGCGGGCAGAGCGACAAAACCGGGATTATGGAAGAATTAGAAAAGGTCGAGAATGTTTCTTCAGAACTGGTAACATTAAAGCTTTAATACATTGAAAAAACAAAAGTGAAGACCTTAGTACTATACAGATCCAAAACTGGCTTCGTCAAAAAGTACGCTGAATGGATAGCGGAAGAACTGAGAGCCGATCTTTTCCCTGCCGACAGAACGCATAAAAGCATATTCAGATCTTACGATACGATAATCTACGGCGGCGGGCTTTACGCCGGCGGCATCAAAGGGATCGGACTGATCAAAAAGAGTTTATCAGACCTCGAAGGCAAAAAAGTGATCGTATTCGCGTCAGGAGCTTCGCCGTGGTCGGAAAAAGTCCTGAACGAAGTTAGAGATAAAAATTTTACCGCTGAAGAGCAAAAGAAGATCAAATTCTTTTACCTTAGAGGCGGATTCGACCTTACAAAACTCGGATTTTTCGACAGGTTACTGATGAAGCTGTTAAAAATCAAGATCATGTCGAAAAAGAAAAAAGGCATCCGGCTTGACGGTGATGAAATTGGAATGCTGAACGCCATGGAGAATCCCGTTAATTTCACGAGGAAAGAGAATATAAAAGAGCTGGTCAGTTACGCCTTAAAAGTTTAACTTATACTTGAAGATCTGTTTTAATTCTACACCCTCACCCCGAAAGGCTCAACGACCCTGTTCAGGGATTCTTCGCCCTGGAAGTAGGAAAGGAGCACGCCGTAGTTGGTGAAGCTGACTCCGGATTCGATGAGATCCTGTATTCTTGATGAAATGGCTTGTGAATCGAGCATGCAGCCGCCGCAGTGGATGACGAGTTTGTACTCTTTGAGCCTGTCGTAATCGGCGAAAACCCTGCCGAAATAGTGGTCAACCTGTATCGCGCCTTTGCCGTAGATCTGCTCGATCTTTTTGGGTATCTGAACCGTGCCTATGTCCTCGGCTTTTCTGTCGTGGTTGCAGCCTTCGGCTATCATGACTTTATCGCCGGGTTTGAGGTTTGAAAACGCTTTTACGCCTTCAACGAACAGCTTTAGGTTGCCTGAGCTTAAAAAATTTATCATCACGATCGAGAATGTCGTGACCATGTAAGGCGCGTCTTTCGTCCATTTGGAGATTATGTCCATCGCCTGCGAGTCTGTTATGAGAAGCTGAAGTTTTCCTTCACGGTTCAAGTGGGATATGAAGTTGTCGAACCTGTTCTTCTCTTCGGCTGATTCTTGCAGATTTTCGCTTCTTGCTGCGGCGAGGTCCATTCTGTAGGCGAATGTGGGAATATACCGCCTGACGAGATATTCTTCTATCATCATCTGAGGGCGCAAAAATCTGCCTTCGGGGGACTCCTCGTCTATCGGGATATTAAGAAAAACGATCTTATCTGTCTCGAGATCGGGCAGAAGAGGCGTTCTGGTGACCGTAATTTTAGAATGCTGTTTTATAAAATCTATAAGCTTAACATAATTTGAACTGTCGTTAAGATCGATTTCCAAAGAGTGGAATTTTTTTTCCGGATCTATCTTTTCACGAACAATGTTCGAGCTGTATTTTTGATCTTTAAACTTGTTGAATACTGCGAATACTTCCTTGTTTCTCGATGCGGCAAGATCTAATATTTCTGCTTCTGAAGCGAAGTCTGATGAATTATATGCGGCACTTTTTTCATTTATGACGAGAAGGATTATATCCGATCTTTTAAGCACCGCGTATGTTTTATCGCGTTTTTTGTCTCCAAGCAGTCCGGCCTCATCTGTACCTGCAGTGTCAAAAATTTTGACCGGTCCGATACCGTGGATCTCCATTACTGTTGTTTTAACATCTGCAGTCGTTCCCGGGGTGCTGTCAACTATAGATGTATCGTGCTGAGTTAAAAGATTCATCAGAGTTGATTTTCCAGAATTGACCCGCCCGAATATACCTATATTGATCCTCTTCATTTTCCTTGCGTCCTCCGCCTAAAATGTTTTGAATCGCCCCATTCGTCAAAGCCGACTTCTGCGCCTGCCGATCTAATTCTCGCTGTTATGCATCCTGCACACTTTGCCGCATCCTCGTCCAGGCAGGGTTTTCCCTCATACAAAAGATAATCCTCCCTGTACTTAACCGGCGTCAGGTTGGGCATGATCACATTGGCTCCGGCTCTGATAGCCTTTTCTCTGCCCATAGGATCAAGCGTCTGCATAGCAGTTGTGGCGGCAATATTAATATCCGGCATCATAAGACGGAGAACAGCGACCATTCTCAAAGAAAGGTCGAACCGCTCTTTTTGGGACATAAGTTCCTTTCGCATATCGTAAAGAGGAGTGTGTTCGTTCTCGATATACGGTCCCATACCCACCATATCAATATCAAGGTTTTTTATGAACAGAAGGTCGTTCGCAAGATCTTCTGCCGTCTGTCCGGGAAGTCCTATCATCACTCCCGTACCTGTCTGGTAACCGCATTTTTTTAACAGCTTTAAGGAGTTTACCCTGTCATCGTAACTGTGCATCGCGTCGTCCGGATGGAATTTTGAATATAACATTCTGTCAGAGGTTTCGATCCTCAACAAATATCTGTGGGCTCCGGCCTCAAACCATCGTCTGAATGTTTCTTCTGTCTGTTCACCGAGTGACAGGGTGATACCGAGCTTATTACGGGAAAGTTTCTTTATCTCTTTTAAAAAATACTCTATCTTGTCCACAAAAGCGGCATCACTTCTTTCTCCGGACTGAATAACCAGACTGCCGTATCTGTTTTCATATGCGAACCTTGCACATTCAAGAACCTCAGTATCTGTCATGGTATAGCGGTGCTGCTTTTTGTTATCTTTTCTGATCCCGCAGTAATAACAGTTCTTAAGGCAAAGATTGGAGTACTCTATCAGCCCCCGGAAATATACTCTGTTGCCTATCGTTTCATCGCGTATTTTCCCGGCTTCTTTTATCAGACTTTCATGCTCTTCTTTTCCCGAAGATCTTAAAAGCCTTACGATCTCTTCTTTCTGCATAAATTACCCGCTGAATTAAATTGGCTAGTAGTAAATATCCCTTTTGCCTTTTCTGATCTTTTCAATATTTTCCCGCACGCCATTTTCGAGCTTTGGATCATTTATACTTTCTTTTATGGTCCTTTCTATCAGATCGTAGCCTTTTTTCTTTAAGCCGGTATCCGCAAAATCTTCGAGATATTCGGTAAAAGTAAATATGGCGTTCGGATAGCAGTGAGCTTTTATTGCGCCGGGCTTTGCGAGATCCATAAAATCCTTGCCGACCCTTCCCAAACGGTAGCAACCTGTGCAGAAACTGGGTATGTGATCATAGTCAACGATGTCTTCAATAACTTCATGCAACGATCTGTGATCACCAAGGGAGAACTGTTCGTCAGCGTGTTTCTTTTTAGTATATCCGCCCGGATCTGATTTTGAACCTGCACTTATCTGTGATACTCCGAGATAAAATGCTTCACGCCTTGTTTTTGCGTTCTCTCTTGTGCTCAATATTATCCCTGTATAGGGCACGGTTATCCTGAGTATGGCGATTATTTTTCTAAAATCGCTGTCGGTAACAGGATAAGGCGGATTTGAAGCTATATCCGAACCTGTTGCCGGTTCAAGTCTCGGTACCGAAATAGTGTGAGGACCCACACCGAATTTTTCCTCGAGATGTTTTATATGCTGAAGTAATGCCATTATTTCATATTTATAATCCGTGAGACCGAACAGAATACCCACACCGACATCATCGATACCGCCTTCCATTGCTCTGTCCATTGCACCGAGGTGATATTCATAATCTGATTTGGGTCCCGCCTTGTGCATTTTTCGGTATATCTCTTCGTTATAGGTTTCCTGAAACAGCTGATATGTTCCTATATTCGCTTCTTTAAGCCTTTTGTAATCTTCCACATCCAAAGCGGCAATATTAACATTTATCCTTCTAATATTCCCTTTCGGCTTTTTGACAGAATAGACCGTTTTGAGGGCGTCAATTGTGTAGTCAAGAGCGCTTTTACCCAGTCCTTCCCCAGATACCAGAAGAACGCGCTTGTGCCCCTGATCTATAAGCGCTTCTGTCTCTGCGGCTATCTGTTCCATTGTAAGCGTATTTCTGGTAATGAGCTTATTGCTTCTTCTGAAAGCACAGTACAGGCATTCGTTATTGCACAGGTTGGAAACATACAGAGGAGCAAAAAGAACGAGCCTCTTTCCATAGATCGACTCTTTAATAAAATTCGCTGTTTCGGCAAGCCTGTCTATACCCTCCTTCGTATTTACCAGAAGCAGCCTTTCGGCTTCTTCAAAACTCAAACCTTTCAGTTCCCTTGCATGAGAAAGTATATCTTCGAGTTCTTTTTCGTCAGGTACTTTTGCATTTTCCAGATATTTCTTTATTTTTTGATCATCTATAATTTTTTTCATAATTACACCAGCCTTTAGAATAAAAAAGCGGGTCTGCAGACCCGCTTTCCTTTATTGTTCTATCAGAGCCTCAAATTCATCTCTGAACTTTTCCACCATAGCTTTGATCGGTACAGAAAAGGCTTCTCCTGTGGGACAGATCGTAATTCCGTTTACATTATTACAAATCCTTAATATCGTTTCGATATCTTCTTTTGTTCCCTCTCCTGAAAGGAGCTTTTCAAGAAGCATTTTTATTGAATCCGATCCGTTCCGGCAGGGAATACAGTTCCCGCAGCTCTCATGAGCATAGAACTTAATTGTCCTGTAAGCAAGTTCGGGCATAGAGAACTCATCATTTATAACCATTATACCGCCCGAACCCAGTCCTGTTCCGTGCTTGATACATGAATCATAATCCATATTGAGGCCTTCAAGTTCATCAGGCTTGAGCACAGGTACCGAAAGTCCTCCGACGATCACACCTTTCAGCTTTCCCTTAACTCCGCCGGCAGCTTCAAGTATTTTGGAGAACGGTACCGCCATCGGGAACTCATAGACGCCGGGTTTGTTTACATTTCCGCTCACACCGAAAAGTTTGAAGCCTGTGTTATTCTCATAACCCCATTTCTTAAAAGCATCCGCTCCATGCTCCACAATATATGGAACACTTGAGAGAGTCTCTACATTATTAACAATAGTCGGACATCCGTAAAGTCCTTCTACAGCAGGGAAAGGAGGTTTAATTCTGGGGATACCTCTTTTGCCTTCGATCGATTCTATCAGAGCGGTCTCTTCGCCGCATACATAAGCTCCGGCTCCCCTGTGAACTATGATGTCGAATTCTTTAAGTTTACCGTCAGCTTTTGCTTCCTCGACGGCCTTGTCCAGAATATCGGCTATCCAGTCAAACTCTCCTCTAATGTATATAAATCCGAGTTTAGCCTCAAGAGCTCTTGCTGAGATTGCCATTCCCTCTATAAGAAGGTGCGGATCATATTCCATTATCTGACGGTCCTTGAATGTTCCCGGTTCGCCCTCGTCTGCGTTGCAGATCAGATAAACGGGTTTTCCTGTACCTTTAGCCAGAAATCCCCATTTTACTCCTGCCGGGAATCCGGCTCCGCCTCTTCCTCTCACAGCGGAACCCTTTACTTCGTCAACTATCGCTTTCGGCTCCATAGTAAGAGCCTTTTCCAGTGCTTTGTAGCCGCCGTTATTTTTATAAACCTCGATAGAAGTCGAGTTTTTTACCCCTCTGTTCTTCAATAGAACATTACACTCAGTTGCCCAGTTATAATGAGTTTCCTTTTCGGGCATAACGCCTTTTTTTAAGGACTCGATAAGTGCTTTTGTCTTTTCTTCGGTCATATCCTCATAATAAACATCGTTGACCTGAATTACGGGGCATGTTCCGCATGATGCCAGACATTCCACTTCTGAAAGTGTGAACATTCCGTCTTTTGTTGTTTCTCCGGGTTCTATATCCAGCTCGTTCTTTATGAATTCAAGTATTTTCCGGGCACCCATAAGAGTGGCGGGGATATTCGTATCCACCTGAATGTGATATTTTCCTATGTTTTTGATATTGTACATTGTGTAGTATGTCAGTACCCCGTAAGCCTTGGATTCGGGAACTCCCACCACTTTTGCCACTTCTGCTGCAAGAGGCCTGTCAATATAGTTATTATTCTCTTTTTGAGCGATCATTAAAGCAGGCATTAAAGCAGACTCTTTTTTTGGGTACTTTCCGGTCAATTCTTTTATTGACTCGACAGCTTTTTGTGAAAGCATTCTTTCTCCGTTTTTTTAGTTTAGTGTTTGTGCGTTACTTCTTTGACTGCTTTTCCGTCCGTTTCTGATCTCTGGAAATAATAGGTATGCAGTAATTTATGTGCAAGTTCAGAATTCGGTTTTCCCAGATAATCTTCATAAACCTTTTTGACCATAGGGTTGTCGTGAGAATACCTTAGAGGAAGTGCTTCATCCTCTTTATAAAGGCCTTCACCCCTGATCCCTCTGTCAACAAGTTCGCATCCGAAAGGCTGACCGCCTCCGCCCACACATCCGCCGGGGCAGGCCATGATCTCTATAAAATGGTACTCGCTCTTTCCGGTTTCTTCTTTCTGTTTTTTAACTTTTTCCAGTATCTTTCTTGCATTCCCCAGTCCGTTGGCGACAGCCACTTTGATCGGGAAAGGAAGTTTTTCATGCTCTACAGTTGCTTCCTGTATGCCGTTCATTACTCCTCTGAGCACCTTCAGTTCCGGGCTGGGAAGATTTTCACCGGTCAGCAGAAAGAATGCCGATCTTACAGCCGCTTCCATTACTCCGCCTGTTGCGCCGAAGATAGTTGCTGCACCTGAATAATCACCCATAAGGCTGTCCGCTTTTTCGTCAGGAAGGTTCTTAAAGTCGATCCCGGCTTCTTTTATCATCCTTATAAATTCTCTTGTGGTAAGTACATAGTCCACATCCTGA
>JAWOER010000033.1:0-5198 GCA_046482655.1 Candidatus Delongbacteria bacterium
AGTGCATTGAAGGCCTGATTGGTCAGCATATGGACTTCGTCAATAATATATATTTTCTTCCTTGTTTTGGCAGGTGAGAATTTTATATCGTCTCTCAGGTCCCTTATTTCATCAATTCCTCTGTTGGAAGCGCCGTCGATCTCTCTTACATCAAGACTGTTGCCTTGATCTATCTCTTTACAGTTGGAACATACTCCACAGGGTTCAGGAGTTACTCCGGTCTCACAGTTCAAAGATTTGGCTATGATCCTGGAAATGGTGGTCTTACCGACTCCTCTGGGTCCTGTAAGAAGATATGCGTGGTGTACTTTATTGTTCTTAATAGCATTAATCAGAGTTGTCGTAACATGCTCCTGACCGATCACATCTTTAAATGTCAGCGGTCTGTATTTTCTTGCTATTACCAAGTAGCTCATTTTTCTGTGTTCCGAATTTTACAGACAGAGAATATAGTCAATCAGCGGCGTTTTTGCAAGAAAGAAAACACTGTTAAATCTCTGTTTAAATATTGTTCGCAGAACAGAAATATTTTCTTTATAAAACCAAATAAAACACTTATATTATCCCCTATGGAACAAAAGGTGATTCTGTCTCTGGGAAGTAATATCGGGGACAAAAAAGAAAATATAAAAAACGCCGTCAATGCTCTAAGCAAAAAGGGTCTTGTATTAAACAGGGTTTCATCATTCTATAATACAGAGCCTTTGGAATTCCGTGACCAGGAAGATTTTATCAATATCGCCGTTTCCGGTACATACACCGCATCGCCCGAAGATCTTTTAAAAGTTATAATAGAGATCGAAGAAGAAATGGGCAGAAAAAGAGTGATAAGGAACGGTCCGAGGATAATTGATATCGATATAATCCTCTTCGGCGGTCTGCAGATCGAAAAAGAAAAACTTAAGATCCCGCATCCCGAGTTCCGCAAAAGAAAATTTGTGCTTTTACCTGTCACAGAGATAGATCCGAAAGCTGTTGATCCGGTCACAGGCAGCACAATATCCTTACTTTACAAAAAATGCACAGACGACTCAAAAGTTAAAAAAGAAGAGAAACTTTATGAAGTTTAATCTTAATCAGATATATATTGCAATTGAAGGGGTGATGGGCAGCGGAAAAAGCGTTCTGGCAAAAAGGATATCCGAAAAGATCAGGGCAAAGCTTATTATGGACAGCTATTTTGAAAATCCGTACCTGAAGGATTTTTATCAGGATCCGGACAGGTTCGCTCTTCCTCTGCAGCTTTTTTTTCTGACCATGCGATATCAGCAGCAGACGGAAATGCCGTTCGGAGATCTCTTTAATCAAAATATCGTTGCAGACTATATCTTTAATAAAGACCAGATATATGCCTCTTACAATCTGGACGATAAAAATCTTACATTATATAATCAGATACTAAGGGTAATGAACCCGAATATACATACTCCGGATCTCGTGATATATCTGCATTCCCCCGACAGCAGCCTTCTGTATGAAAATATAAGAAAAAGAAAAAGGATATTCGAAAAAGATATCAACGAAGCGTATGTCGAAGGTCTAAATAAGGCCTATATGTATTTTTTTGATCACTTTAGAGAAAGTCCCTTACTGATAGTGAATATAGAAGGACTGGATGCGGAGAATGACGATCATTTGGAAGAGATCCTTAAAGAGATCGAACACGGGATAGATGACAGTAAATATTTAAAAATTTAAATAGATTATGAGGTTTAAATGCAATTTATCGGGCTGCTAATATTTTTTGTTATAATATATATAGCATATCAGACAGGAAGGATCAAAGGAAGGGCCGAAATGATACTTGAGCAGAGGAGGGGTAAAAAACGGTCTGCAACAGACAATATTGAAGAAGCTGATTATGAGGAAATTAAATAAAGGCGGTTTTAAAATGGATTATAAAGAACTTGTCTTTGCATTCAACAGAATAGGGATCGCACTGAGCTCGGAGACACATCTTGAGAATCTTTTTGATCTTATAGTGGACGAGATCATAAAGTTTTCCGCATGTGACGGCTGTTCTCTCTACATTAAAGATGACAAAAAGCCAGAACTTATTTTTAAGGCCACAAAAACAATGTCTCTGATTAAAAAAGATCAGGAAAGTGTTTTTAAAAGTTTTTCTGTGCCGTTAAAAATGGAATCTATAGCAGGATATACCGCTTTGATGGGAGATACTGTCAATATTGAGGACTGCTATGATATTGCTCAAGATAAACCATTTATTTTTAACAGATCTTTTGACAAAAAGACCGGTTACAGAACTGTATCTATGCTTTCTGTTCCCATGAAGGATAATGAAGGAAATGTCCTAGGCGTCATTCAGCTTATCAACAAGCTTGAGGATGGGGGCCCTGTTCCCTTTTCCAAAGAGTTTGAAGAGATCATACTTTCGCTTGCCAGCCAGGCTGCAGTTGCATATGCGAACGCACGGCTTCTTGAAGCCAACAAAAATCTTTATAAAGCACTGGTAGAAGCCTTTTCGGAGGCTATTGAGGCAAGAAGCCCCCATACTGCAGGTCACTCGAAAAGGGTGGCATTTATATCCGGAATGATAGCTTCGCACATAAATTCCAAAAAATGCGGATATTTTAAAGACATTTCTTTTTCTGCCCAAAAACTCGAGGAACTTAAGTACGCCGCTCTTCTGCATGACATCGGAAAAGTTGCGGTACCGGAAAATGTGCTTGAAAAAAAGAATAAGCTTGATGATGCGCAAATAGAGATAATTAAGAACCGTTTTGAGACCATCAAATTTTCGATCATGCATAATATAAGAGACGACAGGCTCCAAAAGGAATTTGTTCAGAATATCGAGAATGATCTAGCTTTTATTCTTGAAAAGAACGAGCCGGGATTTTGCCCTAACGAAGAAAAGGCAAAAATTATGGAGATCGGCAATAAAAAATATCAGGATTTTGATGGTAACGAACACAATTATTTAGAGGATGAGGAAGTGTCACTGCTGACCGATTTCGTGAAAGGCAATTTTTCGCATGAAGAATGGGAAAAAATGAAAAAACATGTTCTTAATACACTGGACATACTGGCAACAGTTCCTTTTACAAAAGAACTTAAAGACATTCCCAAGATCGCCGGAGCACATCATGAAATGCTGGACGGCAGCGGATATCCATACAATGTAGGGGGAAAAGAGATACTCATTCAATCCAGAATACTTGCAGTGGCTGATGTATTTGAGGCATTAACAGCTTTGGACAGACCGTATAAGAAAGCTATACCGACAGAGAAAGCCGTTCAGATACTGGGGTATATGGCAAAGGATGGGGAACTTGATTCAGAGATCGTTGAAATGTTTTTAAAAGACGGTCTTTACGAAAAATATCTCGAAGCCAGAGACAGAGGTACACTTGATGTTTAAGTATTTGATGTTATATTCTGCAGTACTGATCTCGATATTATCATGTACAACTTCGGATCCGGGAAGACTTGGCACAGGGAGGCCGGGTTTCGGATCCTTAAAGATAGACGAAGTATCATATTTCCTTTCGTCCGGTGACCAAACTTTTACTCCGGGCGAACCGATCCGCTTAATACTCAGAGTTAAGAATACCGGAAAGGATATTAAAGAATTCAGAACAGAAAAAAATATACTGCTGGTCCTTCAGATCAGGGACAGGTACAGAAAAAATCTGCTGGGTTTGAATATTGCCGCGGACCGCTATATCAAAGAAGGTTCTTTTAAATTAATGCCTTCAGAAGAAAGATTTTTTGAAATATCTGTAGAAACAAAAAACATACCGCTGGATGAATATGGATCCGTGTATTGTCAGGTAAGATTATTTTTTCTTCCCAGACAGTTCAGGAGGAACGCTCTTTCTGTGTACCTTAAAAGGAAATGATTTCATGAGCCTGAGAAAAATATTTTATAATACCGTGTACAGAACATACAATGACAGGCTTTCGTTCGAAACGCTTTATCCCGAAGTTTTGAAAGGGCTTAATGACAGGGACAAGCGCAGGCTTATAAATCTGGTAAATTTATTTTTCAGGAATTTTAATTTTCTGGAAAAGTTTCTTGCGGATAAAGTAGAAAACAACATACCCGATCAGGATTTAAAGACTGAAATTCTCATATTATGCGCGGGGATCGAATATTTCTGGCTGGACAGTTCGACTGATTATTCTGTAGTCAACGATTTTGTGGAACTTTCGAAAGAGGTACTCGGCGAAAAGAAATCGAAATATATAAATGCTATACTCAGAAAGATGACCTCAGTGACAATGACCGAAGAGGATAAAAGTTCAAAGCAGGCTATCTATGGATCACACCCGCAGTGGGTGACAGATAAGCTGATAGAACAATACGGAAAGCCGGTCACTGAAGATATCTACAGGTTCAACCAGACAGTTCCTCCACTCTACGCAAGAGCTAACAGGGTTAAAAATGACAGGGACGGGCTCGCGGAAATTCTTGAGAGCGAAGGAGTGGAAACAGCGGAAGTGGAAAACTTTCCCGATTTTCTCGAAATTAAAAGCGGCAATGCGGTCAATTCAAAAGCCCTCCGGGATGGCAGGTTCTATATTCAGGATCCGTCACATTCAGTTCCGGTGCTGCTCCTCGATCCGCATGCGAACGAGAAAATACTCGATCTTTGCTGTGCGCCCGGGGGTAAAAGTACATATATTCAGGAGATCTCCGGCAATAGCGCAAGACTGTGGCTTAACGATATTTCTCAAAAAAAGCGTGTCATAATAAAACTTAATTTTAAAAGGCTAGGGCTGATATTCGACAAGCTGTCTTTTCAGGAGGCGCAGAAATTTCAGGAATTTATCGAGTTCGACAAGATACTTATAGACGCACCCTGCACAGGCAGCGGGAATTTCAGAAGGCATCCGGAGAGCAGGTGGAATAAGTCGGAAGAAATGCTGTCAGAGCTAAAAAAGCTTCAGCTTGCCATACTCAAACGGGCGACGATCTATGTACGAAAGGGCGGATCTATAGTTTATTCGACCTGCTCGATCTTTCAGGAAGAGAATATGGATATCGTGAAAGCGTTTCTTGAGCATGAAGGTGATTTTGCCATAGATACGCCGGACATTGCATTGCTTGAGCCATTCAAGAACCAGGACGGCAGCTTTTCCGTCATTCCCGGCGTTCACGGCCACGAAGGGGCTTTCGCGGTCAGGCTTAAAAGGGTGAGGTAGTTTTTCTTACTTTCTTTTGCGCGGGTGAA